>DASWWM010000028.1:0-11946 GCA_036405975.1 Minisyncoccota bacterium
GCTCGCATCTCTGACTCATTCTTGAAGTCGACCATGATTCCGACCTGGTCGCCGGCCGTTGCCCTGTCGCGCATCATGTCTGATCCGACGAGCGTCCAGCCATTATTCCTAAGCGTCGAGTGCATGATAAGCCCATGAGACTCCTCAGGCACTTCGGCAGCCATCGGACCATCCTTGACCGTCATGAACTGAAGCTCTCCGCCAAAGCAGTCCTTGTAAAACTCCATGGCCTCTCGGCATTTTTGATCGTTGAATCGTATCGATGGAAACATTTGTACTTCAGACATAATATTTGAATTATTGGATAAATGAATAACCCCTCAAGTATACCCCTTGAGAGACATCGCTCAAGCAGGGGTAAGTAAAATGCCGTCCTGCCAATAAAGGCAGGACGGCACAGAGCCGACCGATGAGCACATAAGCCTACCGGCATGCCGGCGAGCTTACCTTTCGTTATCACTCGGAAGGGGCACGTTTTCAATTTCAACCTGCGCCATGAACCATGGCATGCCCGGAGGAACGCTGCAGGTATTCAGGAAAGCAGGAATTCCCTCTTCCAAGATTTGGTCCTGGAATCCGCCGCATCCGAGCACAGGGCATATATGGGCCTTGTTAATCCCGAAGCAGTTACTCCCATGTTGCCATATGCATCCGCATTTGGGACATTTATGTTTATGCACAGTACTTCAGGCCTCCTTTCAAGGGCCGGTTGATTGTTGATTGAACTGAAAAGAACGTGGTAATTAGTACCACGTTCTTTTTATTTTGTCTATATTTGCTCCGAACCCGGGACGATGTTCGAAAAGCCATATTGGAAGGATGCAGCAATCTATATTAGATATTTCTTCTCAATTTCAACCCTTTCATCTCTAAGTATGAAACCTTTCTCATCCCTCACTGGCATATTTATCCAAAGATTAGTAATTTTTGCAGACCACAGCTTTTGAACACTTTCACCAGAGTAATAATCCAAGCTGATTTTTTCTTTCCCTTCCTTTATTCTGTCAGAGTTTGCAATCCCCAACCCAACTTCCAATTCTTTTCCGTCAAGCATGTGGCCACCTTCGCATTTCATATAGACACCGCCAAACTCCAGTCTGTCGAATATAACCGCAAATATCTGGCCTGTTCTTAATATATTTTGAGAATGTAACGCTTCGGTATTTGAACCCCAATATATGTTTTCAAGTTTTTCGTCATGTGAAAATTTGACAGGGCTATTATGAGGCGATCCGTCTGCATTTGTAGTAGCAAGTGAAATATGCCTAGAGGTACGGATTAGCTCTTTTGCTCTATTCATTTTTGCTTCTGGTATTTCCATGGTCACATTATATCAAAGTTCGATACTCATCTCAGGCAACAAAAAAGACCTTTAAAAAAGGTCTTTTTCTTTTGCTCCCCCGGTAGGGATCGAACCTACGACCAATCGATTACACTTTTATCCATCATTACTGACAGTGTGGACTATATCATCGCCGTGCACGTTTGCTGCGTTGCCGCTGCTTTCGTGGTTAGGCGTAAGGCGCTTCGTTCCGTTCCCGGAACTACTCCCGTTAGGGATAGTCTCTGAACCTTCAAGGCACTTTTGTGCCGAGCTTGGCTGCTGATTATCCTGAATGAGAATCAGGACTTCCAGCAATTCACCTTATTTTCAACCGGACTTTCGTACCGGAAGCTGCGTTATGCCTTCGTGTATTTCCATATGACAGTTTGCGCAAAGGAGGATGCATTTTTCAATCTCATCCTTTATCTTTGTCCAAGACCGCGTGAATCCTTTCGCCGCTATTCCGAAGCTTTTTTGAGCTGGGTCTAGATGGTGAAAAGAAAGCGCTCGGTCGCATCTGTCATATCCGCAAATCTCACATTTGCCGCCTAAATAATCTCGGGCCATCTTGCGAAGTTTTAACCTTCGCTTTCTGACAGCCTTGATCATGTATGGCGCACGATCGGCATATATCCTCTTATTGGCTATACTTTTACGTATCATCAAAGGTTGGATAAGTTCACAGTCGATTGCTCTACCGCTGAGCTACAGGGGAATATTTTGTTTTCAAGCTCGCCGATCCGACGCCCAAAAAAGGCCTCAAATGCAGCGAACTTGCCCATCATAGCAAAAAAGTCCGCGAAAAGTCAAAGGTATCCCGCCTCATGGCTGCCCTGTTGGAAACCTGCCCCGCAGGCCTGAAAAACATATATACTTAAGCCATTATAGGCATAATCAAACAATATGATCGCACTCAAGCAATTCGCACTGGCATTCGCATTATTCATAGCAGCAGACTATGTCTGGCTTTCGGCAATCGCCTCAAAGCTGTACACGGAAAACCTGGGCAAGCTGCTCAGACTCGGCGCTGACGGCAAAATGCAGGCAATCATTCCTTCTGCGCTCCTCGTATACGTAGCGCTCGCCGCAGGCGTCGCATATTTCATTCTGCCAAAAGCTTCTGGTCCTGCCTCGGCAGCTCTTGTCGGGGCAGCATTCGGAGCTATCACGTATGCAGTCTACGAGCTTACAAATCACGCCCTGGTTTCTGGCTGGCCGCTGAAAATTGTCATCGTGGACATCCTCTGGGGAACGGTGCTTACGGCTGCAGTTTCCGCAGCGGTCGCATACGCGATTCGCTAGGCGCCTCCATAAAGCACCGGCGCTTTTCAGGTGAAAGTCTTTCAATGGCATACCTGAGCATGGTCCGCGGCATTCGCGGGCCATTTTTGCCCAGGAAATCAAGAAGGGCGGCCTCATTCTTCTTCCCCATTTCGCGAAGCATCCAACCGCTCGCCTTATGGATCAGATCATGTCTGTCACCGAGAAGCGCCTCGGAAATGGCAGACGTATGTGCGAACTCCCCCTTTCCGATGAAGTAATGCGTCGCGACGATCGAGACCCTTCGCGTCCACAGATACTTTGATGCGGCCCAGGCAGACAGGGTGCCCGCCGCCTGTTCCGGCATGAACTCATGCAGATGTGCGCCGACGATATCCCGTGCGCTCGTATCGACAAGGTCCCAGTTATTTATGTTTTTGAAATTCGCGACGTATAGCTTGTACAAGGGCACTTTCAGCTTCGCGTCCGACTTCTTATGCTTGTATAGGTACACCATTATCATGAGCGCCGTCAGCCTGCACTCATGCACCTTGTCATTCAGAAGTTCCTGTATCCAGGAGAAAGAGCCCGGGAGTATTTTTCCGAGCCCTTTTCCGTCTTTTTGAAGCAGGCTGTCGATGAACTTGACAGCATGGCGTTTCGCGATGACTCGCTGCTTCGGAACGGTTACGCCTGCGAATACATCCCCTTCTCCGTACTGGTCAGTCCCTGTCTTGAAAAACAAAGCGTATACAGATGCCCTTTCCCTGTCAGCCAGCTTCATGAGCTCGGCCTTTATCTCTTTCGCAGACAATGTCATGCCCGCAGTATATCTGCTTCGGCTGCAGCATGTCCAATGCAGCTCTAGCGGATGGCTTTCATGTTTTGCCTGATCTCCCCGTCCGCGAACACTGCAACCCGGCCTTCGACGTCCCGTTCTATGTAGTAGCCGGTATGGTAGTCAGTCTCGTCCACATAGAATGCCGTCTCCTTTCCGGGATCATACGGCAAGGCCGAAATGTAGTCCGGAACCAGGCATGGCGCAAGGTCGAATCCCACATCGCTCCCGACCTCGGTCATGGTATCAGGCAACTGAACAAGTTGCCCTTCGCATACAAAATTTCCGGCATGATCCGTCATATTCTGCCCGACCGCATTCAAGATGGTTGCGATATTTGCACTGCGCTGCGAATCCCGGGCGATCTTGAACTGACGGGCAGGATTCACTGCCGTCAGCACGACTCCGGCAAGGATTGCCAATATTCCAATAACCATGAGGACTTCCAGAAGCGTAAAGCCGCTTGATATGTGTTTTGTTTTCATGGCTAAAGACTATCGAATGCGGATGAAGTCACCCTCAACTATTCCTGAACGGCAACGCTTTTCCTGGAAATGATTTTCATATATGGATCGAATAGCACGTCGCTTTGCATCAGGACTTCGAAGCCTTCCTCGCCTAGCACACTGGATGACCTGATCTTGTAGCCCGTTGATCCGTCTGTATCCTGGCGCATCTTTCGCACCTCAACAACAGAGCATGTATGCGACGATTCATCTGCAAATGAAACATGTACGCTTCTAAATTGCTCGGCGACAAAATCCTTCAAGAATGCCGTGTCAAAATCTGCATTGTCATATATGTGCAGGATTGCAAGGTCGCGGCAATGCCTTGCAGAGGCGTAGGCCTTGTCGACTGCGCTAACCTTTTTTGCAAACCTGAGATACGGAACGTCCTGCTCGACCAGCCCGAATACGATCGACGAAAGTGACGCCGCAAGCAGAATGACCAGAGTCAGCGAGACGATGCCGGATTGTTCACCTTTTCTCATTCGCAAAATCTTAACCAGAAGGGATGAGCACGGCATCAATTAAATGTGAATCGATGAATATGAGAATGCGAACGCCCGACCGTGGAAGGTCGGGCGCCTATGAGCAAACAGAATAACTAAGGCTTACAAGACTTTTGTCTTCCTGTACCTGTGAAATGCATACCCCGCAGCAAGGACGACAACCATCGTCGCACCGAGACCGACCCGTGAGACCATTGAGTCAATAAGCTCGATCTGGTTTCCGAACGTATAGCCAAGAGCTATGTACAAAGCGGCCCAAAGAAGTGCGCTGGAGACATTGAGAAGAAAGAATCGCCTGAACGACATGTGGACCATGCCCGCAACAAGCGGAATGATCGGCCGAATAGGACCAACGAATCTTCCCAGGAATACGCTCTTTCCTCCATGCTTGTAGAAATACGCCTTTCCAATGTCGAGATGTCCGGTCCTGAGCAGTCCCTTATTCTCCTTTATGAACCCCCGGCCGTATTTTCCGAGAAAGTATCCCGCGGAGTCTCCGGCAATGGCACCGAGCGTCGCGAATATGAGCGCAGGCAGCAGCTCGAGCTGGCCCAATGAACCGAGAAAGCCAAGGAGCAAAAGTACCAGGGTTCCGGGAGTGAAGGTCCCGATGACCGGTGCCGACTCGAAGACCGCAAATGCGAAGATGACTGCATAGAGCCAGATGCCCAGGCTCATGATGATCGGGGCAAGGACATCTATTTTTCCGACGAAAAGTTCAAGCATGGATATGCGTCGCTAGCGGATAGTTATTAATATGAAATCTTCGGATCGAAGAGCGACGGGCCGAGCGCTTCGCCCTTGAGCATCTGAGAGATCCTCTTTCCGCCATAGATCGACGTGAGGATTCCGATCCCGTTGCACCCCAAATTATACATCAGGACGCCATTCTTTGGCTCCTCGCCTATCACTCGCATATTCGTCGGCGTATACCCCATGAGTCCATGCCATTTGAACTCGAAGTCCACTTTGCCCTTCGGACCATGCTTGTAGGTCTTGTGAATGAAGTTCTCAATCTGGTCGACTGACTCAGCTACCACCTCGCCTTCGTTCTTGTATGCCGTCGTATCCTCGATATTCTGCTCAGGTCCCCCGACGCAGACAAGGTTGTGACGTTCATTCTTCTCAAGCTCGTATGGCCGCCGCGTAAGATACATGTACGGCTTTTCCTGGTACGAATGTTCCCGATGGCCGAACTCGATCTGCTCCTTGTCATGATACTGAAGCGCGATCGGCGGATGAGTCATGTCTTCGAGGTATCCAGCCATATAGCCGATATTTCCGATTACCATGTGGTGGAACTTGGTATCGATATTTCCTCCGGCCATATTCGTGATCTTGAACTTCTCGAATCCATTCGTGCACATGACAATCTTCTTTGCATATACGGAATGATCCGTGATCTTGAGCATGCCCGAATCCTGATCGAGAACGACTTCCCGAACGGGGCTCTCTTCGGCAAGAACGAACCGGCCCTTGTATGTTGCAAGAAGATATCCGACGATCTCTTCCACGAGCATGGCACTGTTCACGCAGCCTTTTCGCTCGGCCATGACCGCGACGTACTGCGTATCGTCAGTCTCAAGAAGAGCAAGCACGTTTTCGTGAGGAACGATGCTGTACAGGTCCTTGTATGCGGCAGGAATCTCATCCAGACCCTCAGCCTTTTCGGAAATGTATACGGGAGGAACCGACATGCCTGCCTCGACGCGAAGGGCATTGTTCTTGAGCTCCTCGACGACTCGGCCAACCGTTGCGTATCCGTTATACCCGAGAAACGAGGACATGGGCGTCGTCAGCTGGGCGTCGTGGTAGATTTCCTCGATAAGGACCCAGGCGCCTCGAACCGACTTTTCCGCATCAGCAGCAAGGGCAAGGCCGTGATCCTCGACAAGCCGATGGAACTCCTTTTCGAATTCGAATACGATCTGGCCGGCATTGTGGCCCGTTGCCCCATGAGCAACCCGTCCTGCTTCTACCAGCAGGACTTCCCTGTCAGTGTACTTGAGGGTGAAATAGGCCGTCATGATGCCGGCGATTCCGGCACCTACGATCGCGATGTCAGTTCGCATATCGCCAAGGAGCGTGTCTACCGCCCTTGTCCGCTTAAGCTGGTAAAGCCATGGTGAGTTGTTGTTCTTTTGCATCCCACCGATTATAGCACACCGCTTTTTCCGACTTATGAACATGAAAAGAGCGGCGGCCTCATGCATGAGGCCGCCGCTCTTGATCCCCTATCCTTTCATTGAAACCTAGTTACCAGAAGAATTCATGATGAATCCCCCTGATCCATATGATCCGTTTCCATATCCATAGCCTCCATATGAGTACTGGCCAGTCTGCTGGAATCCGCTTCCGTAGCCGTAGCCATACTGGTCGTATCCTCCATACGGATAGTACGAAGGGCCGTATGAAGAGACGCCCCGAGTCGATGTCATGTACGGGTTCTGATACGCGTACTGTTGTGCAAGAGGTCGAGCGTATCTAGAAGTCTGGGCCGCCTGATTTGCTCCATAGTAGACATATACAAGGTTCGGGTACTGAACATAGTTGTAATAATAGTCATCCATCGGATCTCGTGGACCCGGATAGCTATTGTACTGATAGCTGAGGCTCGGATACTGGTTGTAGCCATAGCTTCCGCCATTGCTGTATCCGATAAGATCGCAGCCGTAGCCATATGCGCTGTAGGCCGCCGTACAAGCTTCAGCCTTAGAGACATGACTGAACCCCAAAACGACAAAAGCGAGCACTGATAGGAAAATAAATTTCTTCATGTGCTCACTTTATATCACTCTTTTTTCATTACCGCAATCCCTCCCGTCCGGCCCGACTCCTGGACTAGTTTCCGGACGTCATGATGAAGCCTGGAAGCTTTGCCGTTGGCATGGGCTGATACGTCGAGTAATTCGGCTGTACCTGGGCCTTAGCCTGAGTCTTAGCTGGAACCTTTCCGCCGTAGTATACGTACTGCTGAGTCGGGTACTGGTAGTATCCGTACTGAGAAGTCGATCCCATATTTGGATTCCTGAAGTATGAGTACGTAGGGTACTTGTAAAGGCTTGATGTCGCAGCCGGAGACTGGTTGTTCTTATAGTACGCAAGCGTCGATGATGAGTACTGATAGCTGAGAGGAGCAGGCAATGCATTCTGCTGCTGAGTCGTCGAAGCGTTCACGTTATTGTTCGTAGACGATCCGTTCGCATTCGCATTGATGCTGGCAAGGTATGCCTCAAGCTCTGCACAATACGCTCCACATCCATTGCCCGTGATATCGACTACATATGTAGTAGTCGCAGCCTGAGTCGCAATAGGAGCAGCGAAATAGGCACCAAAGACGATGAACGTTGCCGTTGCATAGAAGATTGCTGATTTGATCATAGTTGTTGAAATAAGAAGGTTTTTCATATTTTTATAGCTATATATTACCATATTATACATATCTTGTCAAGCATATATCCCCTTATTTTGCTTGTTACTTTTCCCTCCTCTATATATTATGTATGCAGCTTATCCGCGGCGAATGCCGATGACGGACTCCGAGCATTTACTACCTAAAACAAAATTGCCATGATTCAAGAACTCATAAACACCCTCCAGCTTTCATCAGCCATGAGTTCCCTCTCGAATATCGGCATAGCCCTCCAGAACATCACCCTCAGGGAATCGACGGATATCCTCCTTGTAGCCTTGACCATCTACATCATCCTGCTTTTCGTAAAGCAGACGCGGTCATACTTCGTCGCAGGAGCATCCCTCCTCCTTATTGCAGTCAGCTTCCTTTCGCAGAACCTGAATCTCGCCCTGACACGGTCAATACTCCAGCCGCTCTCGACGCTCACATTCATCATCATCGCCATCGTATTCCAAAGGGAGATCCGACGGTTCTTCAAATGGATCATGACCGGACAGCGAGACCTCTTCAGCTCCGCAAAGAAGATCAGCAAGGGTACTTCCGGAGAGATCACCGACGCCCTTTTGTACATGGCAGACAAACGGATCGGAGGAATCCTCGTATTCCCCGGCAGCCAGGAACTCGATGACCTTATCGAAGGCGGACAGCGGCTTGGAGGCGAAGTGACACGAGAGATCATTCTGAGCATTTTCGATACGAACTCGTCAGGACATGACGGAGCCATCATCATCGACCATGACGCCATCAAGCGGTTCGGCGTACACCTCCCTCTTGCCCGAGAATATACGAATTACAGAAAAGCAGGAACGCGGCATAGGGCCTCAGCAGGAATCACTGAAGACACAGACGCGATCGCCCTCACCGTCTCTGAAGAGCGAGGAACGATCACCATGTTCGAGGAAGGCAAAGGAAAAGTGATTGACGAGGCGAAGCTCCGGGAAGTGCTCAAGACGCTTACGGGCGAGAAGGAAATAGCGAACAGAAGCTTCTGGCATTACTTCTTCCTAAGCAATCTTGGCACGAAGGCTCTGGCACTCGGAGTGGCAACCGCGCTCTGGGTCATCATGTTCGTGCAGACAGGAGTCATCAAGAAAGAGTTTACCGTTCCCCTCTCATTCCAGCTCCTGCCTTCGACGCTTGAAGTTGAGAACCGGGCAAGCCTCAGGCAGGTCAGCGTAGTCCTCGAAGGAAAGAGCCGTGACGTGAGCGCCCTCGATGGCACGAAGCTTGAGTTCAGAATCGATGCGAAGGATTTTGCGTCAGGCACAAGAATGATTGTCCTGAAGAAAGAGATGCTCAATACCCCGACATACATCACCGTTTCTGAAATTGACCCCGAGCAGATTCCAATCACATTCAAGGACAAGCAAGTCGCTCTCCCTCCGACAGAGGAGGTTCCGGCGGAGTAACTTGTGAGCTCCGCATCAAGCGGCAACGGGAGAAAAGCCCCGGCCAAAGTTCCAATGGCCGGGGCTTTTCTTTTGTCCATACAATATACAAACCTTATAGCGGCTTCTCAACGTATGAAGTCTTGTACAGATAGAGATCCTCCTCGCTTGAGCCCTTAAGCGTCAGCGTCTTCATAAGCTTAGTGCATGAGAGCTGAAGCTGCTCGCCGTAGATGTACTCGATTCGCTTCTGCGTGATGTACTTCAGCTTCTGATCGCATGAGGCGCGCGCGAAATCCGAGTACTGGAGATAGCTATTTGAAATGGTGGAATTTTTCGAATCAAGCGGATAGTTTCCTGTCGCAACTCCGACAACGAGGCCCTTCCATGCGGGGGCAATGAATCGCTTCTCCTTTATATCGGCAAACAAGGCCAGATCGTCAGGATGAAGATACCTGTTCGCTGGAGCCGCAGGAAGGAGCTGCTGGGACGGATTGCCATTTGCCGCAGGCTTGAGCCGCATGCTCACCCATCGCACATCCTGCGTATATCCGAATGAGCCAAGTACGAAGAGCCCGACGCAGAAGCATGAGATGACCGGCACGATTCGCGACGGCCTCAAGCCGATGTCGGGGTCAACCTGTTCCTTTCTCGAACGCCGCTTCGTATGGCTTGACTCTATCTGCCTGAATATTTCCTCAAAGCTGAATGAGGCGGCAAGAAGGAGAAGGAATGCCGTCACTGCGACAATTCGCGAATGCTCCATGAAGAGCGTGAATGGAAGATGCGGATAGACGATCCACATGAGAAGGCCGAATCCTATGGCAGCCGAGAGGCTGAGGCTTCTCTGTGCGATCGCCAGATAGAATCCATGGAATGCAAACGGCACGAAGAAGAGCGGCATCACGTACCAGATCTTATAGTCAGCGACAGCGCCCCTGAGCAATGAGTCACGGGCAATGGAACCGAAAAGCTTCTCGGCCGTTTCGGCAATTGAGAATCCTTCTGACGAAACGGCCGTCACCATAACCGCAAAAAGTCCTATCACAAAGAGAAGCGCGAACAGGATCCGCACCCTGAGACGCTTTCCCATTGAGTGAAACGACGGGACAAGTGCCGCAAATATGAAGACTGCCATCGGAGGGTACAAAGCGCCCGAAGCGATGGCTGCAGCAGTCGCCCTTCCTCTATGCTTCATATGAAGATGCGCAAGGAAGATCACGAGGAAGATGAGGCCGGTGAGGTACGGTATGAGGTACCAGGACGTAGCCAGGTTTGCTCCATTTGTTATTTGGGCCACAGCAAGTATTCCGACCGCTGATGCGAAGAATCCGACACCGTAGATCCGCATGAGCGAATACAGTGCGGCAAAAAGAGCGAGTGAGAATCCGAGTGCAAGCTTCGCGTAACCCGTCAGCGGATTGAGACCGAAGAACAGGGTGAGTTCAGAAACAAGACTGTAGAACGGAGAGAGGAAGTGCATGAACGGCTTGTCTGCATCCAACGGATTCACCAGAGCAAGCGACTTGGATTCGATGGAATATTTGATCATGGAAACGGCAACCCATTCGTCAGAATAGTACGGATAGTCGTATGAGCCGTTCAGAACGGCCCTCGTGCCCCGGATGTCATTTATGAATCCCGTATACCTGTAATGGACGCTGTACGCCTGATACGCGATCACGAGGATTGCCGCACATCCGACGGCGAACTTCATCCAGAAAACCGAAGTCCTTCCCTTCAGATTCACCTCGGGAACAGGGTCAGGGCTCGCATGATGCCGCTTGATCTGCCACCCAATGAGTGCCGCATTGAGGACGACATGAAGGCCGATGATGAGCGGATACGAAAATACCTTGAAATACTGAGTAGAGAGCCCGACCGCGAGATGCGCGGCCAGGAAAATGGCCAGCGAGTCAATGAACGACTTCGGCGATCGCTTGTAGAGAAACGGAGCCGCATAACCTATTGATAAAAGAAGGGCAAGCAGTAATTCCATGATATGAAAGGTAAGCGTATACTCTGATATACTATCACAATATGAAAAGAATCAGCGTCGTCCTCCCCTGCCTCAATGAGGCGGAAGCGATACCGGGGTGCATCGAGGAGGCGCTGAAGGCATTCCGCGAATCTGGCAGGGACGGCGAGATACTGGTAGTGGACAATGGCTCCACGGATGGCAGCGCTTCCGTTGCGCAAGCGAAGATGGATGAGGCTGTGCGGGCCGGCTCGCCTATTCGCATGCGAGTTATCAGCGAGCCGGCCCGCGGATATGGCTCAGCATACAAAGCCGGCATGAATGCAGCCGCGGAAGAGGTACTGTTCATGTCCGATGCCGACGGAACCTATGACATCGCCGATATGGATCGATTTGCCAAAGCCATCGAGAATGGCGCGGAGATCGCTATCGGAAACAGATTCGCGGGAAAGATTGGCAAAGGAGTGATGCCATGGCACAGGCAGTACATAGGAAACCCTTTCCTCTCGTATCTCGTACGCAAGATTTTCAAGACTGACGTAGTTGACGTGCACTGCGGAGCACGCGCGCTCTCATCGGATGCAACATGCAGACTGTCGCTCAGTTCCGACGGCATGGAATTCGCATCGGAGATGATCATCAAGGCAGCGAAGCTTGGCTTGCGAGTGCAAGTCCTGCCCATTTCATATAAGCCGAGAACCGGAGAATCGAAGCTCAGGTCATTCCGGGAC
>DASWWM010000029.1:0-8126 GCA_036405975.1 Minisyncoccota bacterium
CATCAAGAATCCCTGACTCGCTCAAGTACAAAGACGGAGCGACGAAGCACATTCTCCGAAAGGCCTTTGCGAGCATTCTCCCGAAGGAAACCGCATCGAGAAAGAAGCTCGGATTTCCTACACCTATAAGGCAGTGGATCAAGAATAAGCCGGGAGAAGTATCGAGGCTCATTCTCGAAAACGCATATATCAAGGAAAAGTTCGATACCGACCACGTAAAGGCACTTCTTCGAAATCACATTTCCGGAAAGAGGGACAATGCCCGGAAGATATATACGCTCTTGATGCTTGCGCTGTGGTACAATATTTTCATTGAAAAGAAACGGTAATAGCTGACCACTTCACATGAAAAACACAAACGGCATCCGACAGTCAAAGACGCAGGACGGATTCATCGAGCTCATCGTAGTCGTAATCATTGCACTCGTACTTCTTCGGGTATTCGACATAGACATCAAGGAAATCCTGGCGAAGCCATGGGTTAAGGACTTCGGCGCGTACGTCGTATCACTCCTCAAGCTCGTATGGGCGGACTTCCTGGAAATAGTCGCATTCATCAAAGGGCTCCTTGCATAAGAGCGCGGAGCTTCGCCTCAAGCAGGCAGACACCTCGAAAATCGCTTTCGCAACCAGCTGAATTTCAAATAAACTAATTCTTAAATAAAAAACCATGACTGATCCAAAGCAGAAGAAAGGACACCATATCGCGCTTGAAGATGCGACAAAAGCAAACTCGGATTTTAGACGAGTTCTCTATACGGGCGAACAGCTTCAGCTCGTTCTCATGTCACTCAAGCCAGGCGAAGAGATCGGCCTTGAAACTCATCCTGAGAATGACCAGTTCTTCCGATTCGATGCAGGCAATGGAAAAGTAATCATCAATTCAAGCGAGTACTCAGTCACTGACGGAGACTCGATTATTGTTCCAAAAGGCGCTGAACACAATGTCATCAATACGGCCGAAGAGGGAGGGGAAGACCTGAAGTTTTATACCATCTATGCACCGTCTCACCATAAGGACGGAACGGTCCACGCAACGCGAGCCATCGCAGTTGACCCCGCAAATGAGGAAGACTTTGACGGGACGACGACGGAGTAATTAAGGATGCGATTGGCAAAGCGGGGCGGAAATGCCCTGCATTGCTTATAGAACGAACGTTCTATATAATATATCCATGCCAAAAAATAGCCTGTCTGACACTTCAGCTGCGACATACATCAATGATTTCCATGCTAAAGAAGGCAGGATGCCCTCATATGCAGAGGCCGCGGAACTCTTAGGGTACAAGTCGAAAGATACTGCGTACAAGCTGATTCAGAAACTCGTAGCCAGAGGACTGGTTCGAAAAGACTCCAAAGGAAAACTCATTCCTGCCGTAATAAAGCCGAGAAGCTCTGCCACAGCGCAAAGCACAAAGAAGTCGAGTGTCCTGGACATAAAGTCAGGGGTACGGCTTCTCGGCCTGGTCGAGGCAGGCTTTCCTACGCCCTCAGAAGAAACCGATCTGGACACCGTCACTTTGGATGAATGGATGATACGGGATACGGACCGGACATTCATGCTTCGGGTAAAGGGCGACTCCATGATAGAGGCAGGCATACATCACGGCGACTATGTCATTGTCGAACGAACCTCAAGCGCGCCTGTAGGATCGATCGTGATATCTGACATAGACGGGTCGTGGACCATGAAATACCTCCGCAAAGACGCTCAAGGCTATTACCTCGAAGCCGCGAATGCCGAATATGACATCATGAGGCCTGAGTCCGGATTGCAGATAAGCGCAATGGTCATCGGCCTCGTACGTAAATATATCTGACCTTGATGAAGGTACGCTAAACCGATCATGAAGTACATTATCCACGTAGACGGAGATGCATTCTTTGCATCATGCGAGATATCCAGGAGGCCAGACCTCAAGGGAAAGCCCGTGGTTGTCGGCGAAGAGCGAGGCATCGTATCCGCATATACATATGAAGCGAAAGCCTTAGGCATCGGACGTGCAATGCCCATCTTTGAACTGAAAAAGAATTTCCCTCAAGTCACAATCCTGCCTGCGCACTTTGAACTGTATGAAGGCTATCAGAGAAAGCTCACGA
Organism: Minisyncoccota bacterium; assembly: GCA_036405975.1. GTDB lineage: Bacteria > Patescibacteriota > Minisyncoccia > Phycocordibacterales > CAIZLB01 > VEQN01. The sequence continues at coordinate 2,101 of DASWWM010000029.1, forward strand.
GCCTCCTGCGCCGATATATGCCGGTAGTCGAAACATACAGCATCGACGAATGCTTCGCAGAGATGGAATTTTCAGAAGAGGAAATACAAGCAGGCAGACATGAAGAATGGCTCAAGCAGATGAAATCATTTATCCAAGAATCGCTTGGCATAACTCTTTCCTTCGGATTGGCAAAGACCAAGACCTTGGCAAAAGTCGCTTCGAAAATCAAAAAGCCCGATGGCTGCACCGTATTCATAGACGAAGCGTACATTAAAGAAACCCTTTCAAAGCTTCTTATCGGATCAATCTGGGGCATCGGAAATGAGACTTCGAAGGCACTCGTATCCCATAATATCCTTACGGCAGGCCAGTTTACAGAGAAAACCCTTGCTTGGGTCGAGCAGCATTTTTCAGAGCCGGTGGTCCATACTTGGTACGAGCTCAATGGCCATGTACAGAACGAAGTCAGCAGCAAGAGGGAAGACAGGAAGTCCATACAGTCGACGCGGTCGCTTTCATACAAGACCCAGGACAGGGAATTGCTCTTCTCCGAGCTTTCAAGGAACGTGGAACTCGCATGTGCGCAGCTTGTCGCAAGCGGCCAATACACGGACAGGGTTCATGTATTTTACAGATGCGTGACCGAGTTCAGTAAGTATCGCAAATCAATTGCAATAAGCCTTGGCGCATTTACCCAAGACCCTTCATACGTGCTTAGGCATGTGAAACTCCATGAGCCGGAACTCTACGACAGGTCGCTCTTTTTCAAATCTACCGGAATCACATTGTCGAATCTGCGCCGCGAGAATCTGGTCCAGCATGACTTATTCGGCAAGCAAATCGATCAGAGCGCCGATGAAGCGCACCTAAAGACAATCAGCGAGCTTCAGCACAAGTTCGGTTCATGGTCCTTGATGCGTGCCTCCAGTCTCAAGTCCGTACAGCTTCGAACCAAGGATTCGGCCAAGCGAGACTCCAGAGACTCTTATGAGTACGGCCTGCCGCTCACGTACATGGGCGAAGTATCATGATGAAAATCCCAGAGGCCTTAAAATCGATTCCGTGACGTAGGATTTCACATAATTCAGCACGGAAGGCTGCAGGTCCCAGGACTTTGACATGCGAAGGGTCAGATGCAAGAATACGGGTCAGGCTTGCATTGATGTAAGCGGTCAGACCCAACCTCTGGTTGACCGAACAAACAAAATCCGATGATCAGCTCCAAGGAGCTGCAAAAGGCTGAGCAAGCTACGACAAACGAGGACCAGGAGGTCAGCAATTGAGGCAGCCAAATTATCGGGATCAGGAGAGCCGTCAAGGTTCGGCCCGGATGCCAATGCACCACAAAGACAAGTGCGGCATCCGGGCCTTTTTATATGGAATAAGGGCCAAATCCAGGTTTATATGTCGCAAAAGATGCATTGTGCGACATGCATATAATCGAACAGACCCTGTCCCCGCAGACCTCCTAGGGGTCAGAGTTTCGCTGTCGAATTCCGGCTACCACTTTTACTCCCCGCTGAGTTAAGAACCTGCGCGAGTAAATTTAAAAAAATAATTTGGGAAAATTCAGTAGACAAGGCCGAGCGGATTTTAGAAATCACTAGGGTAGTCTGGCTGGTCAAAGACCCGGTCTCAGTAGGGTACTGGTCCCCTGCCCCTTTGCCCAATATGAAGCGGACCATGCCTCTGCATCAGCGTGAGCAGATATATTTCAATAATAGAAAAACCGCCTCGACCCATTTGATTGGGCTGAGGCGGCTTTTCAAGAGAGATGAGACCTTCAAGCTTATTTGTTCTCCGCGAGGACTTTGGTACCGAACATGGCCTGGGCCACCTCGGACTTCATCCAGCAAGGAGAGGAAGAGTTCCATGGGCGCGCGCCGCTTTCCTTGTAAAGTAGTCGCGAGTACGCCATATTGCCTTCCAAAGTATGAATGTCATACCCAAGCTTCTTCGATCGCTCGAGGTGGTAATACTCATTGACCTGGAGTGCTCCAACGTCTTTGTTGTTTACCTTTCCTCGGAAAATCGAGCCGTCCTTATCGAACTGCCTGTATCGAGACTCGCAATATGCGATTTCTGCAAGGAGCGGAGTATCTTTGAAATACGCCCGTACCCTTGCCTCGACACCCGCATTCGGATTAATGACTGTCTGCTTGGTAGTCGTTGCAGGAAGGGACACCGAGACCACCGCTGCCTGCGTGCTCGTTGCCGTTTCTGCTGATTTGATGATGTTTTCCTGGTTCGTGTACGAGGGCGCCGTATCCGTCGCCATCATGCCCGAGACAAGCATCGCCAAACCGATCGTGAGTTGTAAAATAAGCCGTTTCTAAACTGGTAATGCGCATGTCTGATGCTGAGTTTCAATGCGCTTGCACAAATTTAAAAAACACAGGTCATGTGTTTTCTGGTCTATATAGTAGCATGCCCTACCCCCTTTTGTCAATGAATTTTGGGCCATCTTGACCCCTAAAACCGTATTTATATGGCTATAAATAAGGATATTATTATATAATGGATTTAGCGTTTTGTCATGTCCAAGAGCAGTTCCCTCGCCTGCCGAATGTCCTCCTGATACCCTTCCGGACAAACCACCTCAATGACCGAAGGCTGATGCAGAAAACCGAAGCCTCGGACAGCCAATACAAGCGAAAGGATGCTCACCAGGAGGGCGGAAGACGACAAGACGACCTGGATTCCCTGCCCTTTCAGTCCGGAGCGCAGACGGGCAAACAAGCCCTTTAGACGGTTGAAATTAAACATAATATGCGGTATACTGCAGTACGCTCAATTTTGGTATATCCTGTTACTCATAATGTATTAAGTTACATTAGGTTACCTGAAGAAAGCTTAAAACAAATATAAAAGGCCATGGCAACAAAAAAAGCAGCAGGTTCAGCAAAAAACCTCAGGGATTCTAATCCTCAGTATCTCGGTATCAAGCTCTATGCCGGCGAGAAGGCTTCTTCGGGAGCAATCATCGTCCGACAGCGAGGAACTCGAATTCTTCCTGGAAAGAACGTAGGTCTCGGAAAGGACCACACGCTCTACGCCCTCAAGGAAGGAAAGGTCCGATACGGATCTAAGCGAGTCGTAGCGTTCGACAACAAGGTCGGACAGAAGAAGGTGGCTCACGTCGAGTAATCGCACAGGCGCACGTCGCCTAAGCTTCAATACAGGATACGCAAAACACCGCACTTGATCAGGCGGTGTTTTGTCTCACCCTCTTGATTGCAAGTCAAGCTTGGATTTGCGTGTTAAAATTCCTTCATGAGAGAAAAATACAACATAAGCAAAATGAGTTCCAGGGCCATGCAATTGATAGTAGTCCTTGTAACAGCCGGAATCCTTATCATCGGGCTTTCAACTTATGGCAAGTACCTGTCAGAAAAGAACAGCATCGAAAGAGAGAAGATGGAACAAGCAAAAACAGAGAAAAATCGCGAATATGCCGCAAGCCAGAAAGAGTCATGCTTGAATATATATAAGCAGGAATCAGCAAAGTATAATAATGTGAAGAGTTGGAGATACTCTACGGAGAACGATAGATGCTATCTGAGCTATAAGGATCCGAAACCAAAAACAGAGGCTGAATGCAAAGAAACATACAAGGACGAGAAGACAGGGAGCGTAAATCTTAGCTTCCTTATGGAGTACCTGAACTGTACGGACGGGACGTTCGAAAATGCATTCTAGTCGCATGGTGTCCGGCCGACAGAAAAACCACCCCGTTAAGAGTGGTTTTTCTTTCCCGCCAGAGACCCAAAGCGGGACCGGACAGTGCGCGGCTTAGCCGACGCGTCGGCAAAGAGGATTATTCAGTTGCAGAGACAACGAGAGTGAACTCCGCTGTCTTGTCCTGAACCTTTACCTCAACCTTGTGCTCTCCGACTTCCTTGATCGCCTTTTCGAGAACGATGTATTCAGGAGTGATGTCGAGTCGAGCCTGCTCCTTGAGAGCCGCTGAGAGCTCTTCCTTGTGGAGACCAGCAAAGAGATGGCCCTTGTCGTTTGCCTTTCCGGCGATTTCGACTCGAGCAGATTCGATCTGGTTGAAGTTCTTGAGGAGAAGGTCTTCTCGGACCTTTCGCTCAGCCTCTTCAGCTTCCTTGAGAACAGATACTCGTGCTACGGCCTTAGCAGTGGCGTTTTCAGCAAGACCCTTCGGGAAAAGGGAGTTCATTGCGAAGCCTTCGGCAACGTCAACGACATCGTACTTCTTGCCTACTTTCTGGACCGTTTTGAGAAGGATAACTTTCATTTTTCTGTAAAATATATTGAATAATAAGCGTTTAAAGGGATTTGGGCCTCTCCGAAACGTGTACTGTGCACTCTATCACAAAAAGCCTACGGCTTCAATAGAATCTCAATAGCCTTGTCCATCTGGAGGTCCCGGCCGGCTTTGACGTCATCAGCAGTGAGTTTGACCTCCACGTCGGGCGTGAGTCCGCCTTCCGATATAGACTTGCCGTTTGGCGTGAGCCATCGGGCAACCGTCACCTTGAGGGCAGTTTCTTCATTTACCTTGATGTATTCCTGGACCGAACCCTTTCCAAAAGTCTTCGTTCCGACAAGCTGAGCCTTGCCGTATTCGCTCAAGGCTCCCGCGAGGATCTCCGACGCTGAGGCGGAGCCTCCGTCCACGAGAATGACCATCTTTAGATTTTCATTGAAGATGTTGTAGCCTCGGCTTCGCTCGATGACCTCATCGGAACCGTTTCCGTAATTTTCAGTCACGACGATCTTTCCAGGCGGAAGGAACCAGCTGGCCATATCCACTGCAGCCTCAAGAAAGCCTCCGGGATTGCCTCGAAGGTCAAGAACGAGCTTGTTTGACTTCGTATTTACGAATTCACGAAGCGCATTTCTGAACAGGGCCGTTGACTGGGCAGAGAAGTTATACAGCTTGATGGTGAAGATGCCGTTTTGGGCATTGTAGCTCGTATCGAGCGTCGGAAGATTGATGACATCCCGAACGAGGGTGAACTCCAAAGGAGCAGCCTCTCCTTCCCGCGCGACAGTAAGGTTCACCGTAGTGCCTTTCTTTCCTCGGATGATCTTTACCGACTGGTCGATAGACATGCCCTGAGTCGTCTTTCCCTCGATGGCGATAACCTTGTCTCCCGCCCTGATGCCCGCCCGTTCTGCTGGCGATCCCTTGAGGGGCGTAACTACCGTCAGGACCTCATCCTTCACGCCCATTTCCATTCCAACACCCTCAAAGTTACCATCGATTTCTGTTTCAAAGGCTGTAGCCTCCTGCGGTGGGAAGAATACGGTATATGGATCGCCCATGGCATCCACCATTCCTTGGATGGCACCGTACACTCGTTCCCGATCAGTCGTCGAGCTCGCGACCTTTGTCTGAGCGAATTTCTCGTCGACAAGGTTCCATACCTTCCAGAACAGCTCGAAGTCTGCATCCGTAGACGTCTTGCCATCAGCACTGATGCCGGGAGCCACCTGAAGGAGCTTGCTGGCTTCTACGGTCTGGGACTGGCCAGAGATGAATCCGAAGTAGAATGTGCCCATGAGCACGAAGATGAGGCCGAGGAATAAGAGGGTCTTATTTGATTGAGGATGTTCCATAAAGTTTGCATAAAGTATCTCAAAGAACATACGGAGGGTCAATGGAGATCCGGCCGTGACTTCATCAAATCTTGCGATATACTTGAGCGCATGGCAGACATCTTTCTACACAACACAATGACGGGCAAAAAGGAACTCTTCTCCCCTCTCAAGCAGGGCGAGGTTTCCATCTACAACTGCGGTCCGACCGTCTATAACTACGCGCATATTGGCAATTTTCGAACATATGTATTCGGAGACCTTCTTCGACGTACCTTTGAATACAATGAGTACGTCGTGAACCAGGTCATGAATATCACGGACGTGGACGACAAGACCATCCGAGGCAGCAAGCAGTCAGGAGTATCCTTGAGCGAGTTCACAAAAAAGTACGAGGAGATCTTCAAGGAGGAGCTCGGTCAGCTTCGAGTCTTGACCCCGACCTCCATGCCTCGCGCCACTGAGAGCATCGA
>DASWWM010000030.1:0-11175 GCA_036405975.1 Minisyncoccota bacterium
AGCTTTGACTCGTATTCGAAAAGCTCCTTCTCCGTAGCTGCCTTGAGGGCGACTTTGTCCTTCAGGATTTTCTGATATGCCTGCTCCTGATTCTTCGTTGCCTTGAGCACATCGTTCTGTTCGCTTTTGGTGTACTCTACGGCCTTCTTCTTGCTCGAAAGCTCGTTCTGGAGGCTCTGGAGCTCCTTCTTCTTCTCTTCCTGCGACAGCTTCGTATTGTTCAGGATTTCCTGCTCCCTTCGCGAGTCAGTGACAAGCTTCTGCAATGCGTTGTTGAAATTGAGCTGCGAGTTCACTTCCTCGAGCGTGACTGAAAGGTTCTTGTTATTGAGAAATATTTCGGCAAGGCTCGTCTGGTCTGCCATGTGGATTTCCCTGATGCTGTTCTCTATGCTTTCGCGGCTGAGCTTGACCCTCTCTTCGGACTCGCCGATGTCCAGGCTGATCCGCCTGATGTCGAGGTTCGCGACGTCGATCTTTCCGTTCGTCTTCCTGATGTCCAGATCGATCGACTTCGCATTCTGCTCCAGCTGCTTGATTCTCGACTGGAGCGTCTTGGCCTCCTGGCCGGTCTTGTCAGCAAGTGCCTCGTACTGGGCAATCTCCCTATTGAGCTGCTCGAGGTTCGCATTCTTCTCCTGGATGGCCCGCTGGAGCTGCTCCGCCTCGGTCGTCTGCGCTGACAGATAGCCCGTGCCTGTGGCAAGAATCGCAATTCCTATGAGCGCCGCGGCGCATGTGAGCTTGTTGATGCGTATCATGTTTGAAAACTTTCTTGCCAGGCCGACGACATTATCCGATTTTCTCCACCGCCTTCCTCAGTCGCTCCGCGGTTTCCTTCGGACCGAGAATCGAGCACATTGCAAATGGGTCAGGTGACCGTTCCTTGCCGGTAAGTGCGGCTCGAACTGCCCAAAGGACGATGCCTCTGCCTTCTGAATCCGCATAGTCCCAGAGAACGGACCTGCATTCTTCCGGAGTGGACGTGTCGGTAAGCGACGATGCCTCGATGAGCGATATCACCTTCTCAAGAATCGGCTTCAGGTCTGCAACCGTCGCGTCTTCCCTGCCCTTTCGCATCTTCGGTGCGCAAAGCAGCAATTCAGAATTGTACTCAGGAGCCATGAAGAAGTAATGAAGGTCTCCTGAAGAAACCATTTCCGTAATTTCCTTGAAAACCGAAACTCGTTCTCGGAGAATCGGCAGGATGCCGGACATCTTTCTCGCGTATGCGGGATCATTCTTGAACTCTGCCGGAAGCAGGCTCTCGGCTCCAGCTCGGAACGTGCTGTCTGAAAGCTTTTTCATATGCTCCTTATTGAACCAGACAAGCTTCTCCTCGTTGAGCTTTCCTCCTGCCTTCTGAATGCCTTCTATGTCGAATGCCTGAATGAATTCAGCAGGCGTGAACACCTCTCGGTCATCGCCCGGATTCCATCCGATGAATGCAAGGAAGTTGACCATGGCATCGGGGAGGAATCCTTCGTCCTTGTAGGTGAGGATGTCCTTCGCTCCGTCTCGCTTGCCGAGCTTCTTCTTTCCGTCCGGGCCCATGATTGGCGGAAGCGTTACGAATTTAGGAGGATCAATCTCCAGCGCTTCGTAGAGAGCGAGGAACTTCGGCGTAGATGAGATGAATTCGTCAGCACGGAAAATATGCGTCACTCCCATATATAGGTCGTCGATGATATGCGCGAAGTTATATGTCGGATAGCCATCGCTTTTCATGAGAATGAAATCGTCGAGCGCTTCCGGTCCGGCTTCAAGGTCGCCACGGACCTCATCGTGCCACTTGCTCACCTTCGCATCCTGAATCTTCAGCCGAAGCGGCTGGTTGCCATCCCAAACAGGAGGGTTCTCAGGTCGATGGTTCCTGTACAGGAACGGTTTCTTGTTTTCCTCTGCTTCTTTTCTGAATGCTTCAAGCTCTTCAGGCGTATATGGGTCTGCATATGCCAGTCCCTTGTCAGCAAGCATCTGTGCGTACTTCTTGTATGTCTCAAGCCGCTGCGACTGGAGATATGGAGCATTGGGGCCGCCAATGTCTGGTCCTTCATCCCATCCGATAGAAAGCCACTGGAGTGACTTCATGATCTGCTCGATCGAGCCCTCGACTTCCCGCTCCTTGTCAGTGTCCTCTATCCGGAGAATGAACGTGCCAGCATTCTTCCTTGCGAATGCCCAGGCGTAAAGCGCCGTTCGGACTCCTCCTACATGCATGAAGCCTGTCGGAGACGGTGCGAAGCGAGTCACTATTTTTTTTGGATTGTTTTCGGTTGGATTCATGGATTTATTTTTCGTGTCTGAGGGCTATCTTGAGAATTTCCTGAGCGATAAGGTTTGCTGAGTCAGCTCGTGCGAATGTCTTTGCTCCCGTTCTCATCTTCTCCGCGAGCTTCGGACCGGTCATGATTCGCTCGATCTCGTTGAGGATGATTTCAGGGCTGAGGTTCGATTCCTCGATGACGACCGCTGAGCTTTCTCTTGCATAGTTGTACGAGTTCTTTCGTTGGTGATCGCCGTTCGAGTTCGTTATGGGAATCAGGACGCTTGGAATTCCCCAGAGCGCGATTTCAAAAATGGTCGAACCTCCCCGGGAGACGATGAGCGACGCTACGCCGGCTGACATCCGCATTGCGAGATTGTTCAGATAGTCGATCGGATGATACCTGCTGATATTCGGATTGTTCGCGAGGATTACGTTTGCGGTATTCGAGACTTCCTTGAAGTTTGCCTTTCCCGTCTGGTGGATGATCTGATACTTGTCGACCAGGTGAGGAAGGGACGTGAGAATGGCGTCGTTGATTACTCGCGCACCCTGCGAGCCTCCGAGGATGAGGATGACCGGCACATTTGGTTCAAGGCCGAGGTATTCGACTGCGCCGGTCGTGAGCGGCTCCTGAATCTCCTTCCGGACCGGATTGCCCGTATATGCCGTCTTGTCCTTTGGAAAGAACTGGATTGCCTCTCTGTATGAAAGTGCGATTCGCTGCGCGAACTTTCCTGCCCATACGTTCACTCTGCCCGGAACGCTGTCTGACTCATGGATTACGACTGGGATGCCGAGGATTCTTGCTGCCATGAGCGCTGGAAAGCTCGTGTATCCGCCTTTGGCGAATACGACATCCGGGAAGATGAAGAACATCTTGAGGGTTCCTGAAATGACGCCGATGCCCATCTTGAAGATGTCGATGAGATTCAGGATCTTGGACGCTCCTGTGGCATTAATCCGGCGTTTCCCTGCCATGACGGGAACGAATTCGATCTCATGGTCGAACAATGCTTTCGGATTGTACTGGTCAGGGGCCATGAAGTAGAGCTTCGGGTCCAGGATCTTCTCCCTTTTGCAGATTTCCTGGATTTCCTCGGCGACGGCTATGAGCGGATAGAAATGCCCGCCCGACCCTCCTCCGGTCATGAGTATTTTCATATGAAATTCAGTATAGCATGGCCCTATTCCATGGGAAAATGGCCTATTTCACAGGCTATGCGGTCTTTTTCTGGTATCTGGAAACGTTAAGGATGATGCCGACTGAGGCCAGCGCGAAGAAGAGCGCCGTACCTCCGTGAGATATGAAAAGAAGCGGAGTTCCCGCAAGCGGGATGATGGCAAGCATGGCCGCTATGTTCAGGAAGGACTGGACGATGATGAGGGTGACTATCCCTACCACCAGGAAGGTCCCAAAAAGGTCTGGCGCCCTGAGGGCTATCTTGTATCCCCTTATGGCAAAGGTCACGTACAGACCGATGATGGCGACTGTCCCGACGAATCCAAACTCCTCGCCTGCGACTGCGAAGATCGAGTCTCCGATCGGCTCAGGAAGGAAGTTGAACTTCTGGATGCTCTGCCCAAATCCGCGTCCGAACACTCCTCCGGAGCCGATGGCGATAAGCGACTGCTGGATCTGGTACCCGCTTCCTGTAGGATCTCTTGCGGGGTCCATGAACGTCATGAGACGCTGCTTGAGGTATGGACGTGCCATGACGAGCATGCCGAGCGCGAGCACTCCGACAAGTCCCATGACCAGGATGTCCCTCCATCTGCCTCCAGCTGTCAGGAATATGGAAAGTCCGGCGAGTGAGATTACCATGAAGGTGTCCGTATCGGGCTGCATCAGGACTATGGCTGCGGTGATCGCCACAAGTATGAGAAAAGGAAGCGTCCCAAGCTTGAATGTCGCTGCCTTGCTCTTAACCGATGCCAGCCATGCCGCCAGATACATCACGAATGCCAGCTTGTAGATCTCCGAAGGCTGGAAAGTCGTGAATCCGGCATCGATCCATCGGCAGGCTCCTTTTGCGCAGAACTGGATTCCCGGAACGAATACGAGGAGCATCACGACCGCTGCCGCTATGAAGAAATAGAATGCATGCTTTCTCCAGAAATTGTAGTTTATTCTCGACGTGATGAAGCATGCGATGCTTCCGCCGATGAGTCCGAAGACTACCTGGTTGAATGTTACCGCTTCAAACCGAGCCGACCCTCTCGTGAGCAGTCCAAGCGATGCTGATATGAAAATGAAAAAGCCCGCGATGACCAGCGTGGCCGTCGTTATGAGGAATACCTTGTCCATTTTCTTTGCTTTGAGTGCTTGTGTCGGTGCCATATGGTTTGAAGTCGAGGCTGCGCAATCCCTTCTTATCCGAGAATGGCGATTATCGTTCCAAGAATCGCCATTACCGTCGAGATGACCCAGTATCGCATGGTCACCTTGTATGATGGCCAGCCGATCGCCTCAAAGTGATGATGCAGCGGGGCGATCCGTAGTATCTTTCTCCCCAGGTACTTCTTGGAGAACATCTGCATGCTTGATGAGATCGATGTGATGAAAAGCGGAAAGGCGATGATCGGAAGGAGGAGGACTTCTCTCGTGAGAAATGCCACTATCGCAAGCGCAACGGTCAGGCCGAGCATTCCGGTTTCCCCAAGATAGAATCGTGCGGGCGGGATATTGAACCAGAGGAATGCCAGGAGTCCTCCGATAACTACTGCGCAGAATGCTGCAAGGTCGATCTGGTTCTGCGAGAATGCGATGACCATGTATGCGGCATATGCTGCGATCATCACGCCGGCCGCGAGACCGTCGATTCCGTCAATGACCGATCCGGAGAAGACTCCGAGAACGACGAAGATGAAGAACGGAATGAAGAGCAATCCGAGCTCGAATTCTCCGAAAAACGGAACGTCGATGCTGAGTACCTGCAGCTTGAAGTAGAACCACCATGCGCATGCGGATCCGATAAGCGTGACCACGAGGATCCTGAGGTTCCGGGAGATGCCGTCGCTTGTCTGCTTTGCCGTTCCGAATATCTGGAGCAGGTCGTCAGATAGACCGATGAATGATCCGAGGAGAAGGACCGCGAGCGGAAGGAGTGTCTGGTTTCGGCTCAGGAAGCTCAGCTTCTCTGTCGCCTCGTTCGGGAAGAAGAGCGCCAGTCCGTAGAGGAATGCGATGGTGACGAGGATGGAAAGCCAGACAAGGACTCCTCCGACTCGGGGCGTGCTATTCTCCCCTTTCTCATTGTGGATTTTCTGGAAATCAGCTGACATCTCCGCGGTATTGACCTTGCTTCGAGACACTCTCCTCCAGAGCCTGTGCTTGTACATGATGCCTGAAAGCATCGGCGTGATTCCGATTCCGATGAGGAATGAAAGCACGGCCGGAAGAAGGATCTTGATTACGTCGAAGGTTGCGGATGTCATATATGTATGTGGGTCTTGATTGCTGTTACCTTGTAAAATTTGCCATCGTGACATTTGCCAGAGCCCTGACGTCATTGAATCGGTCCTCTTCTGTCGAGTTGAGCACGACGATCACGTATGGGTTGCTCGCATCGTCCTTCTGGAGAACGACTGCCAGATTTCCTCCTGCGAACTGGGTAAAGCCTGTCTTGCCGAATCTGATCGGAAGGTCATGCAGGAGCCTGTTGGTATTGTCTACGTGGATAACGGTCTTTCCATTTCCGTTTGCATACTCGACTGACTCTGCTGCCGTCACGTCGAGGAGGCCGGGCTTCTTCTGAATGATATTCCAAAGAAGCCCGGCCATTTCCCTTGCCGTAGTGATTCCTGCTGAGCTTTCTTTCTTTGTCTTTGCATCAATGATCGGAAGGCCGGTCTCGTTGAAGAATCGGGTGCTTGTCAGCCCGAGTTCCTTCGTCATGAAGTTCATATATGAGACAAAGGCTGCCTTCGGCACGATGTTCGACGCGATCGATTCGGCTGCCTTATTTGATGATCCGATAAGCATGTAGTTGACGAGGTCCTTCGGGTACCAGCTGCTGCCGTCTATGAGGCTTCGGTCTGCTGCATTCGCCTCGATTCTTGAAGTTACCTTGACGGTCTGTGTGGCAAGCTTCGGGTTCATCTTCAGGAATTCGTCGGCCGTGGCCGCTGTCATGATCTTTACCAGCGATGCCATGGAATGCTCCTCATTCGCATTCTTCTGATAGAGGATCTGGTTTGAGATAGGATCGAATACGATAGCGGCAGAAGCCTTGATGGCGGGCCATATCACCGTGCTTGGATCTGCTGCGGATACTGGCACCGAAACGGGAGTGAAGTCTACTGAAGAGGCTGCCTGTGTCTGGATACCTATTGCGGTTTGGGCAGATGCGGAATGACCGATAAATGCTGCTCCTGCAAGTGCAAGGGCGATTGAGAAAAAAGTGGCGTGCTTGGTCTTTGTATTCATTCGAATGTTAAAAATTATGAGCTTGTAACTTCGTCTGCGGCAGCATCATCCATGCCTGCTGTCTCCTCGACCGAGGGAGGCTGTCCTGCCGGATCTGAATCTGTTTCGCCTGCAGAAGGCATATCGGCCTGTTTCTCTGACTCCTTCTCGGCATTTGCCCTGAACTGCCTGAGCTCTTCCTGCACGAGCTCAAAGTTGGGCAGGCTCTCAACGCTTTGGACCCCAATGTATGAAAGAAGCTCGAATGATGGCTGATACACGGATGCTCGGGCATCGTCCGGGGACTGCTTTTTCTCAATAAGACCCCGGACGAGAAGGTTTCGAAGGATGAAATTCGAATTCACTCCTCGAACATAGTCAATCTCGCTTCGCTTGACAGGGCCTTTGTATAAAATGATGGAGAGCGTCTCAAGGGATGCCTTTCCAAGGTCCTTGGATAATTCTTCCTTGGTAACTTCCTCGATCAGGGCGCTCGCTTCGGCGCATGTTGCCAGCGAGTATTCGGAGTTCTTTTCCAGAAGCACCACTCCTCTCTCCGAAAGGCTCTCTTTCAGGTTTGCGAGCGCGGCAGTGACCGCAGCCTCATCAGCCTTGACGAGCTTTGCCAATTCTTTCGTCGAAGCGGGCTCTCCTTTCCAAAAAAGGACCGCTTCGAGAATCTTGGCCAGGTTTCCTGTAGCTTCTGAACTCATGCGGTACAGTATACGTTTTTGAGGACTTTTTTACCACCGTTTCATTATGAAGTGCTGTGAAAAAGAAATCCACCCTGCGGATGGATTTCCGTGGGTGGTTTTACGTAAAAAAAAAGAATCTCACGCTACTTTTGCTTTCGGCGGACGGCCGCGTTTCTTCTTGGTTGGGTCAGTGACGGATAACGGCTCGTGTCGGATGGTTGTTCGCGTCGCGCCGGGCGGATTAAGCGGCTCGCGCTTCGAGACTTTTACATTCAACTTCCTCCAAAATTTCTTTGCGGACCGTGACATCGCTTTGGGATCAGGTCTCCCGTACTCGTAGTTTTTCATCCAATTATGTGGTTTGGGTTTGGAACTGTTCCTATGCATGCCGAGCAGTTATCGGCATGTTCTGGGATAACTATATGCATATGCCCCAAAAGGTCAAATCTCGAGCCGAGATTTATTTAGTATCTGGGAACGCCGATGCTCTGGCTCTCCATATGGATCTCGTCAAAAAGACCTTCCTGATGGGCATCTATGGTTCCCTGCTTCACGAGCTCGAGCATTGCGAGAAAGCTCACGATCACATGTACGCGCTCGCCCCGGTCTACGGAGCTTCTGCCTCCGCTGAATTCCTTGAAGCTCATTCGCACCGCTGACTTGATCCGGTCCGTCAGTCTGCCGATCATTTCCTCAAGGCTGACAGTTTTTTTCACGAGGACCTTCGGCTCGGTCTTCGGCTTAGGAAGAGATGTGAGGACACGGCCCATTGCCTCGAGAATGTTCTGCAGGTTGGTGTCCTTGCTGGGTACGAACAATTGGGGCGTGTCGCTTTTGAAATTTCCCTCAAAGCCCCCTCGCGGAAAAAGAACGTTCTTTCCAAAAAGCTTCTGGACCGTTTCGCTCGCCCGTCGCATGATCTCAAGCTCCTTGAGCCTCTTTTCAAGATCGGCAATGTCGGTCTTCTCTTCTTCGGTCAGGCTCAGTGTCGGCAAAAGCGACTTGGCCTTTATGAGAAGAAGCGTCGAGGCGATATAGATGAACTGTGTCCGATCTCCCAGTGAATAATCGCCGAGCCTGTTGATGAACTGGATGTATTCGTCAGTCACCTTCCCGAGCGAGATGTCATTGATGAAGAGCTTCCTCTTTTCGATGAGTGTCAAGAGCAAGTCCAAAGGACCCTCGAAGACTTCCGTCTTGATGGTGAAGATGCCGGTTTGGATCTGCATTGTCGCCCGTGCTTCGGTCATAAAGTGTCTTGATTTTAGCATAATGCCCGCATTTCATTTCAGCCACATCATATTGACATTATTTTATAATTATATTATAAAGTGCGAAGAAGCACCTAAATCATAATGATTTAGAGTCAAACTCAACACCGCAAGAATATTGAAGTATGTTCATAATATTAGCCACCATTCGTTCCGAGTCTTCCCATGCCGGCTATGTTCAGGCAGCCTTTCCTATCCGGTCGCAGTGCGTGATATCAGAGGGTATGCCATTCGCGCTTCGCGATCCTGGCTCTTCTGCTGCAGACAGCGTCCTTCGCGAAGTCGCTGGTTGCTTGGATGAGATTCATGCATCCGGTTCCGTGATGACATTCGAGAACGGTGTGCGCGATTCCAGCTTCATCGCTGATCTAGTCACCGTCGCTTGGCACAACGGAATACCTATCCCGATTGTCCAAAGCATGACCGAAGGCGGTCCGTGTTCCCCCGAGGAAGCTTTTGGAATGCTCCAACTGCTTCACAATCAGCTCAAATGCCCCATCTACATTCGTGTATGGAAATCAAACGAATCCGACAACGGACACGACCCGGATGATGATCATGAAGTCGATTCTGTTCCTGGCTATTTTGCAGAGTGCGACCATGAAACCATGCCGGTCTTTCATACTCCGGCAGCACTTCATGACGCCATACAGAGCTTGTTTGAATCGCATTGATTGCCGGGCCTCGTCGCGGTCTTGGAAAACAAAAGCCCGCATTCCATAAAGGAATGCGGGCTTTCTCTGTTCTCACAATCAGACTATTTCTTGTTAACCAAGAGCCCAAGCTCCCGAAGCTGTGCCGCTGACACTTCGCTTGGAGAATCCATCATCGGATCCTTTCCTTCTCCAGTCTTAGGGAATGCGATCACTTCTCGAATGTTCGGCTCGTTCTCGAGAATCATCATCAGTCGGTCAAAGCCCCATGCGATTCCGCCGTGAGGCGGCGTTCCACTTCGAAGAGCGTGAAGCATGTGCGAGAAGTTCTTCTCAACCGTTTCGGTCGGATAACCCATGATTTCGAATACCTTCATAAGTGCATCAGCCTGGTGGTTTCGAACGCTTCCTCCTCCGATTTCGTAGCCGTTAAGTACGATATCGTACTGTGCCGCAACGATCGTATTGAGGTCATTGTCAGTGGCTTTCGCTCTCATCAATTTTTCAAAATGCTCTGGCTTAGTTCCTGAGAACGGGTTATGCGTGAAGGTCCACTGGCTCGTTCCGCCTCCTTCGCCGTTCTGTCCGACTCCCCCTGCACCCTTTTCATTTTTTTCGAAGAATGGGAATTCAGTGACCCAGCAGAATGCCAAAAGGTTCGGGTCTTCCTTGTCCTCTCGGATATCTGGCCGGTCGATATTGTACTTGGCCATGGCCTCGGCATATGGAATCCGCGGGAATGGAACCTGCTGGATTCGCTTGTGCGGGTAGAGCTTGGTAACGATGTCGATGAGAAGGTTCTCCGTGATGGACATGATTTCCTCCTCAGTTGCGAAGCTGAGCTCCATATCGAGTTGCGTGAATTCAGGCTGTCGGTCCCCTCGCGTATCCTCGTCTCGCATGCACTTGGCAAACTGGAAATATCGCTCGATGCCGGCTGACATGAGCATCTGCTTGTACTGCTGCGGAGACTGCGGAAGGGCGTAGAAATGCCCGAGCGCGAGTCTTGAAGGAACGATATAGTCTCGCGCTCCTTCCGGAGTCGACTTGGTAAGGATCGGCGTCTCAACTTCCGTGAAGTCGAGACCGGTCAAAAAGTTTCGCACATAGTGAAGGATCTTTGCTCGGTTCCTGATGTTCTTCTGAAGCCGCTCGCCTCGAAGGTCGACGTATCGGTACTTCAGTCGGACTTCCTCAGAGACTTCCCGCGTATCCGCATGGATGTCGAATGCAGGCGTCTCTGCCTCGTTGAGAACTTTGATTTCAAGGATCTCGAGTTCGATGTCGCCGTTCTGCTTGTCTGCCTGGACGTTTCGCTCAGGTCGGGCATTCACCTTTCCTCGCACTTCAACGACCCATTCAGGTCGAAGCGTCGAGCCAACGGCATGTGCCTCGGTCGCATTCGGAAGGATTACTCCCTGGACCTTTCCGGTCATGTCTCGGAAGTCGAAGAAGATGAGCTTTCCCTGGTCCCTTCGGACATCCACCCAGCATTTGATAACGGCCTCTCCTCCTGAAAGAGCCTTAAGATCCTTGATATACGTGCGGTTTTGAGTCATTTTTGTATGGGTAAATTAACTTCCGCAGTGTAGCAGAAAAGGCGGTTTTTTGGAATAAAAAAGCCGCCGCCAGTGCATTGCATCTGGCGGCGGCTCCCTTATTTTCCCGATGTCTAACTACTTGCTTGCCTGTTCCTTCGCACTTCCCTCGATGAATCCCTTCGCTTGGCTTTCGAACATCTCAGAGTAAAGGCCTTTCTTGGCCATCAGTTCCGAATGGCTGCCTGACTCTAATATCGTTCCGTGTTCGAGCACGATGATCTTGTCCGCTGTCTTAACGGGATTGAATCGATGCGTAATGAGAAGCAGCGTCTTCCCCTCAG
>DASWWM010000031.1:0-10097 GCA_036405975.1 Minisyncoccota bacterium
ATGAAGAGAAAGATGCTCGAGGTTTCCATATTCTGAGCTCTAAGTATATCTCATTACCCCGCAAATGCCTTTGTGGATTAGTGCCGCTGTAGAAATGAAAGGCTACTCTCGTGCCTCGAGGTAGTAGATCCTTTTGTTGAAGCTGTCGTTCTCCCGCTTCTGCTCCTCCCACCTCCTGTCAGATGCCTCGATCTGCATTTTCATGCTTTCTGCGAGCATTCGGATTTCGCTGCCAAGACTTTCCGTAAGTGCGCCTGCGTGCCGTTCAAAATTCCTCGTTTGCGTTTCGAAAAGCTCGAATACCGCATGCTTGAATTCGCTCATCTCTTCTCGAAACTCGAAAAAATCACCCCTTGTCACAGGTTCTGATAATGAGACTTTCGTCGCTGGATCGATCGGGCCTTTCTTTGCCATTGTTCACATAATATTACTGGTATGGCAAAAGTCTACCGATCCTGCATGAAGTAGAAATAAACCAGGAATAAAGCTTTTGCTCGAGTTTTGCACAGGCTTACTGCGTCATGCATTCATCCGTCGTCAAGTCTGAGAGCGTACGGAAAGCTTCCGTTAGCTGATGATCTGCCTGCTTGTGATCTCGCCGTCCCTGAGAATCATGGGGTTTGCTGGGTCTGACCTGACCTCGTTCAGCTCGATGAAGAACGTGGCGCCTTTTCCTGGTCCCGATGATTCAGCCCAGATCTTGCCTTGATGCGCCTCGATCATCTTCTTGGCCACATAAAGTCCGAGTCCCGTGCCCATGATATTGGTCTTCGAGGCGTCAGGCGCCCTGGTGAACTTCTCGAACAGCCGCGGAAGAACGTCTTTGTGGATTCCCACGCCGGTATCCGAGATGGAGATGAGGATCTTTCCGGGCTTATTGTTGGTGATCCATACATGGATGCCTCCCTTCTGCGTATACTTGATGGAATTGTCGATCAGATTTCCCACGACCTGCTTGATCTTTCCCTGGTCCGCATTGACCCTGAAGTTTCCGTTGAGATCGTAATCGAAGTCTATGGAAAGCTTGGCAAGGTCGACATTCGGTCTGAGCTCGGTCACGACGGTTCCAACGACGTCCCTCACGTCGAAGGTGCTGAAGTCGTACTGCATTCTTCCCTGCTCGATTCGCGATACGTCCAGGTAGTCTCCTACGAGAATCACGAGGTCCTGCGTCGACTTGAAGATCTTTTCGATGGCATCCTTCACGCCCTCTTTGATCTCTCCGAAGTCTCCGTCCAGAAGCATGGAGGCATAACCCTTAACGGCCGTAAGCGGCCCTCGAAGCTGATGCGATGCGAGCGAGACGAACTCGGACTTCTGCTGGTCGAGTTCCCTGAGCCGTTCGTTGGTCTTTTCGAGGTCTTGGGCAAGTTCCTCGATCCTTTGTCTCGCCCTTACCTCTTCATTAATGCTTCTTACCAGGAGCAAGCTGAAGAATGATACGAATATGAAGATGACGAAGTTCGTGATCCACTGGCTGAGCACCTCAGACCGGAGTATGTTGAATAGGAACACCATTACGAGCGCAGCCGAGAACACCTGTGCGGAGATAACTTTCGTGCTCAAGAGCTTGTACTTCAATACGCCGTATACCATGAACACTATGAAAAATACGACCAGGTAGTTTCCGTACGGATATGAATCGAAGAACTGCGGAAAAAAGTTCGTTGATCCTCCTGCGTATCCCATGAGACCGGCAATCATGGTGTTTCGAATCTGACCACGGGCGACCTTGTTGTTCCACTCCTGTATAAGCTTGTAAATGAGGATGGCTGAAGCGATGACACCGTGAGTTGCAAAATAGGCTGGGAATATAACGTAGTATGGCCCTGGATTGACCCAGAAGAAGTCGAACTTTGGCATCACTCCGAGCTTGAAGAGCGGCGTGAAGCTGAATATTGCTATGGCTCCCGATGTCCACAGGAATAATGCTCGCCATTTTGCATTATCAAATTTGAAAAGTTCTGATATGAAGTTGAAATAAAGCGCAGGCAGAAATATCGCTGAAACGTCGAGGAGATGCTGCCAGAGTAATGCATTATGAATTGATGCTGTCGACGTAACCCCGTAAAGTCCGAGTGCCCAGAGCGAGAACGAGATTGAGGAATAGAGCCAGGCCTTGCTGACCCGATTGTTCTTGTCGGTACGATATACGATGAGGCTGAAGAAGATACTACTCAGACTCAATATGAGAGACGACGTACTGAACAGGTTCATGTTCGTCTAAGTATATCACGGGGATATTCTTTTCAAGTGCCCATTTCCTCATCCCTTCCTTTGGGTTTGCGACAAAGCTGTATCGCGCGATCGATAAGAGTTCTTTGTCTGACTCGTGGTCAGCGATTGCGAGGAGGTCTTCAGATTCGAGCGCATTGTCTAGCATGTACTGAACGGCTTTCCTGCTTTTTTCATTTCCGTATATGTGCGCGTCGCTCAGTTTTCCGGTGTATTTGCCATTCTGATCCACTTCAACTTTTGTGCAGATGAAATCAGCAGCCTGAAGCTTTGCTGCTACGGTGCTGACTATCGGCTCTACTGCCGCAGAAAGCAACACTGTTCTGAAGCCCTTCTCGTTCAGTGCCTCAATCATTGAGGAGGCGTTATGATACAGCCTTGTCGCCAGCTCTGACTCGAAGAATTCATCCATAAGTGCTGCGATCTCCGCGCTGTCTATGCCTTTGAATTTTCCTAATGCGAAATTAAGTATGCCTGCCGCGTCACGGACAAGTTCTAGCTTGTACAAGGCAAACCATGCGTAAATGTAGACGGAGTCGAAAAAGCCGATAAATCCCTTTGAAAAAAGGAATTTGATGAAATACTGCTGGCTCTGGCCTTTCAGTAATGTTCCGTCGATGTCTATGAATGCGACTTTACTCATCGTGCTTGAGTTCGTAATGAGGATACCTCTTTCCCGACAATCGTTCAATCTGCTTAATTGCCTTTTCAGTCACATATGTTCGTGCCTCCTTGTCGCTATGATGTTCCCAGTGATTAGGAAAATGCAAAGGCGTCCCGATGTGCACTTCGAGAGTTTTGATGAACTTCACTCTCTTGCTCTCTTTTGAATGGATCTCGTGTGCGCCTTTGATCCCGACAGGGATGATGGGTACTCGGTGTTCCAAGGCGTACTTTGCAATTCCGGTGAATGCTTTGAGCATTTCGTCCTTCAGGTGCGATCTCGTTCCCTCAGGGAAAATCCCCACAAGGTCGCCGTTCTCGATATGTTTTTTCACGAGGCTGTGCACTCCAGATTTGTCATCTGCATTTCTTTCCACCTTGATCTGGCCGGTAAGGATCATAAGCCATTTCCAAAGGCCTTTCTTGAAGAATTTTTCAGCGGACAGAAAGTGGGTGCCTCTCGGTGCAACGACTGCGAATGCAAAGAAGTCCAGAAAGCTTTGGTGGTTTAAAGCAACTATCGCCCCTCCTGTTTTGGGGATGTTTTTGACCCCTGTCACTTCCTTGACCCAGATGGTAATGATAATCGGTCGGAGTATGAACCTGAGGACTGAATAAGTGAATGAGATAAATCTGGAATGTGATTTCATGCAGCTTAATTATAACATGAAATAGTAAATATATCAAATATGCTAGTTTTTCAATGTTTTGTGGCTCGGGAATGTTCCTTCTTGTTTGTCCTCATTGTCGGCAAAGCCGACTGCAAATAAATGTCTGTGCTTACATTGCGCATGCTATAATCAATATTATTTATAGCATCTAGAATAAAATGACCGAAGATGCAAAAATGCCCTCTGCCATGGGGCTCTCTGATGTGTACGACAGGTTACCCAAACATTTACAGGCCAGGGTGCTTAAAATTGCAAGTTCCCCCGTTTCAGTTTCACAAAGCGACCTTTTTCTTGCTGAATCTCAGGAAAATGACAGATCAATCCTTGCCGATTACTATTTGATTTTGTCCGAAACGGAAGGGTTGGCCAAGGAGATTCGAGATTTCTGTCTTGATGCAATGCTCTATTTCGAGCAGAAAGATGAAGGATTCTATTCGAACTTTGATATTAAAGGAGAGTTCGATAACAAAATACTGCCGTTACTCGATTCTCGCGAAAACAAGTAACTAATACCAGCAAAGGTGGCGGCCTTTTTGTCTTGCTCGGTTTGATCATGGCAGGTTCTTTCTCGAATTAGCCTTTTGTATAACGCATTAAAATTGATCATTGACAGGGACTTACCTGTCGGTCAAGAAAGAAAGGATTTTCTGACAGAAAGAGTCGAAATTTGCATCCATGTACCTGAGGGTATCGAAATTTCCTTGCATAAAAACGTCTACGCGATTGTTGCCGTGCCGGTAGTGCTCCCCTTCTATCCACGTTGAGTGGAACGCTTTTATCACATGTGCGCTGAGCGCACCTCTCAGCTCATCGATTGGAATCGGATTCAGATGAGCATAACTCTTGATGAACAATTCAGCCTTCTTGAATTCTTTTTCTGTGTATTTGTGATTAAAGCAAATCAAGAGAAGGGCCCGTACTATTTCGAGTTCTTTGGGAACGACCTCTGCCTTCTCGAAATCGAAAATATGAGTGATTCGACCTTCTAAATCGAAGAATACATTTTGATCGTGAAAGTCGCCATGCGTAAGTACGGGGCGGCTTAAGTTGAAATTGGACGAGGTTATCCTATTTGAATACAGGAAATCCTGCTTTAGCTGCAAGGATTTCCTGCATAATTCACCGAACTCTTCGTTGCCGTCCGGATCCGTTTCCGAGATAAGCCTGGCAAGCGCGTTTATTTTTCCAAGAGCTTTCTCAGTATCCCATCGAGCATCTGCTACCGTGGCGGTGTCGGGCAACTGGCAACTTGCTGCTTTCATGTGCATCTTGGCCAGTGTCTCTGCCAGGCTTTTCACCTGCTCGTTACTGAGAGAATCTCGTTCTATCTGCACATATTTTTCGATCATCGGATACAGGGTGTATGTCTGGCTGTCAAAGACAAAGTGTAGCGAGCCCTGCTTATTTTTGATCGGAAGTATGACAGGGATATCGTTTTCAAAAAAGAAAATTTCAGCCGATTCGATGAAGTCTATTTTCTGCGCAACGGACTCTCTCTGTTTTTTAAGAAAATGGCGCTGGCCTGACGCCGTTTCAATTACGCTATTCTCTGTGAGGAAACCGCCAGAAAAAGGCCGTATAGTCACTGGTGCTGCCAAGTCGTATTCAATTGAGAGATATTCTTCGAGCGTCATCGGTTTTTGGGTTTTTCCTGGGGATTAATGTCCCGGCCGCTGTCAGCCTTGTGTGTTACCAGGCTTGAATTGAGTAATTATTGACATGCCTAAAAAACTGTATTAACGTTACCACCATGACAGAAACAAGTCAAAAGCTGAATATGACCATCCGGACTCGCATCGCTCTGAAGCGAGCCTATTCCTACGTGGCATATGGGAATGCACATCCCCGACACTTATATTCAGCCGAGACTTCTTCACCTGCTCCTGCCTGCTAGGCGCATGAACATCTCAAACTCTCCTTTGGAGGAATCCCGGCTGGAAATAAGCCGGTTTTCTTTTTTCAGCTGCGAAGTGCCTTGTGGCCATTCGCATGCATATAAAACCAATCCAAAACGACGACAAGCATATGGACACAACATCAGGTATTGCTAAGAATGAAAAGGCGCCAGGTGGCGCTGACGGTGAAATCGTATTTCTTCGCGGCTTCAAGACCGTGCTCAGGCCCTTGCGCGAGTCGGATATTCCCCTGCTCGCGAGATGGATCAATGACCCAGAGGTGCGCGTGAATCTCGGATCCCAGCTGCCAAAGATAGAATCAGACGAGCGCGAGTTCGTGCAGATGAAGGCGGGACGCAATGTCTGCCTCATGGTTGAAGTTGACGGCGTGCCTATTGGAACGATGGGTATCCACGATATCAAGTATCCTGACGCTACGGCAACAACCGGCGCCATGATCGGCGAAAAGGCATATTGGGACAAAGGCTATGGCAGCGACGCCAAGATGGCTCTGCTTGACTATGCATTCAATACGCTCGGCCTCCGACGTCTCAAGTCTGCAGCTATCGCCTTCAATGAGCGGAGCATTGCATACAGCAAGAAATGCGGATACGTCGTCGAGGGGGTCCAGAAGGAAGAGGTCTATCGAAATGGCGCCTACCATGACCTGGTCTGGCTTGCAGTTACGCGGAAGACTTGGCTTCCTATCTGGAAAAAATGGAAGATTGGCGGCAGGCTCCCGAAAACAAAAGTGCGTCCTTCGTGACGCCAAGACCGAAAATTCCTCGCATGAGGGATGAGTAGGTCTTTATTATTCGCTTTCCGAGGCACGTTTCAGCTCGCTCTTCAGCTTCTCCCAATCCTCAAGAGGCCGGTCCCTGTGCTCATCCGGTAGTTCCAAATCGCATGCTATATTCATCACTTCGCTGAGTTCTGGCATGACTAGTTCAATATTGTTATTGCAAAGCGAGCATATTTTATTTGCAGCCTCTTGTATGCTAAGCTCTCCGGAACTTTCCCGGCCCACTATTTTGCCACATGATTCCATGAATTCTTTTTTGTTCATTCGCTGATCTTGGTTAAACAGACTTGTTAATTATCGGAAAGGAAGTGTACTGCGGCTCCCTTTCTTGGAATAATCACAGACTCGGTGAGCCTGCCGATGTTTGCCGTAGCAGCTATCTCTATACTGAGTTGGTCTTCTTTTTTAATCAATCCCGCAACAAAACAGTGCCTGTACGTGATGCCTTCGCGGTCTGTATAAGAAGGGATATCGCGTGTCACAAGCGCTTGCTTCTCCGCTTCTGCAGGAGGCACCTCTTTTGCACCGGCCGGACCAGGTTGCAGAAAGACCCTCTCCCCATTCTTGTCATTGACTGAGATAATCATGCCATGTGGCAAAGCATAGACGCCGAGGGCTCTCTCATCGCTCGGGTGATGGCCGAGTGTCCTGAGGCTTATGTTTACGGGCGATTTAAAGTAGGCAAACTTTGCGTCAATCCGCATTAGCTCACCTTCAAGCAGCATTTCTGTCGGATTTACTTTTTTGCCGTTCGTGTACGTCCGAATATCGGACCATTTTATGGCAAGCCTCTCACCGATCTCTGCCGGTCTCGATGGTCCGTTGGGAGTCATGTCTTTGGTGCCGGTACCTAAGGCCAGAGCCTTGGGTGCTACGTCAGCCGAATCGAATTCTTCGATCGCAAGGATCGCACCTTTCGGTACGACTATCCCGTTCAGGTAGATAAGGTTTCGAGGGTTGACGGCGTCGTCCCCATACCACTGTGTCGATATGTCGACGTGTCCTTCTGTGATCTCCCTCAGTATGCCCCATGTAACTATATATCCAGGTGCCGCAAGTTCCCGTCCGTGCATTTCGTCAGCGTACAGGTATGTGGCATCGAGGTAAGTTATCCGATGAATTTTCATGTATTTAAAAGGGTATCCCTGGAATCCAGAGATACCCCGTATTTTAGACTAAGTCAAAGACTTCTGGCTAGGGGCTAGCTTTTCCCGTCCGGGAAAAGAGGGATTCCTGATTCAGTTGTCTCGTCTGCCCAGTCCGGGGCTGATTCAAAGTGGCCGGCATCATTTCCTTGCCGTACGCCCGAATCATCTCTTGCTGTGTGCCAAGCCTCGGCGACTTGGGAGGTTGAGGCTCCCGTATCTGCGGCTGCATCTTTCTTGTCATATCCTGGCATTCTGCTGTCTCCTTTCTACTCAATTTTGTTTCTGCGCGAGAACAATTTCATTTCGTATGAACTGCTCCACTGATGATGATATTGGTTAAAAAAAGACTGTCAATCAAGCCATTTTTAACCTTTAGATTCGACATCAAGATTCAAGAAATATAAAACCTAAATTCAGGCAGTTTCCTGTTCTCTCTGATTATCAAGTATGAAATCCCGATACTCTGCATGCGTTCCCAAGCCCATAGGAATCCTTCTGGCGTCGAGTTCGTCGGGTTCTTCAGTGTCAAAAAAAGTCACAGATCCTTCAGTGCCAGTTTTATACTGGGTTCCGTACAGCTGCGGCTTCCCTTCAAAGACCAGAATTTTGTCAGTGAGATACGCCTGATCTTTTCGCAGGGCTGAATCGCCCCTGGATTCATATGCCAAAAGAACCTTTTTCATAAGGTTCGCATCCGGGCTATGGAGTACGGTGAGAAATGCAGCCTTATACGCTTTTTCAGTTGCATTCTCCGGAAATGGAAATCCATGACTCTCGATTAAGTCCCGAATGGTTTTTCCTCCTTCAAGCTGCAGGCGCTTCAGCTCATCACTCGATATGATTCCTGATCTGAAATCGCGAATCGCCCGCTGATCCTGGTCGAAGAGCTGCTCAAGTTTCTCGACGGTCGCTGTATCCATTTGATCGGTATTAGCTGATAAGCTTCTGAACTTTGCTTCTGAGGTCCGCCGCATGCTCCTCGTATGTCTTGCCTGTCTGGAGCTGTTCGATCTTCCCTATTCTTATCTCTATCTTGGTCTTTCGGAGGCCGGCCAAGCCAAGTATCTTGCTCATGATGGTCTTGTCAGTGTTCTTGGTTATCTTTATGCCGAGCGGAAGAACCGGAACATGCGAAGAAAGCGCGAGTGCCGAGACGCCTCGTCTGAAGAATGACATTTCTCCCTTTCGAACCATTCGTCCTTCCGGGAACATGGCAACGATTCCCTTGTTCTTGAGAATGCCCTTTGCCCGATGGAGGTTTTTCTGAAGGCCGAGTCCATGCTCGACTACGAATACTCCGAAGAGGCCGTAGACGAACTGCACGACGCCTATCTTTCGCATGAGGTTGAGGAACGGATCCGCGAACTTGATGACGGCCATGAATCGCATGGGCAGGAGTCTTGAGAATGGTCCGACCGCCACTCTGAAAAGGAAGCTGTCATAGAAGCGAGAGTGGTTCGCGATCATGATGAGCGGCGAACGGGCTCCTTTGAGATTCTCCCGTCCGCTGATGCTCAGGTCGAATGCGAGATTGAAGAGCGGCCAGAAGATGAACCATGAGAAGAATTGCGTCGTCGCTGCATAGGCCTTGATGGCGTGGCACATGAACTGGTTTGTTCGTCGGTAGATCTTCTTCCAGAGCACTCGGACGAAAAGTATGAGGCCGTCCCGGATTTCATCTGCAAAAAAAACGACGACTTTAGAAGGGTCGTTGAGAGTGCCTGTCATATTCAATTGTCCGAGGGCGTCCAATGCGCCGCTTGCAGCAAGCGGCTGTTTCATCGCGGGGCTGATCCTGTCGGGACCGCCCTTCATTCTCAATGTCGGAGGGTTATTCCTGCTCATGTATAGTGTTTATATAATAGCACATGTATCTGAAAAAAGCAAGTTCTGCCCATCTGGATCTGTCATGCCAGCCGGTCTCGCTCTAGTACCGCCTCCCCGTCATCCAGAAAATGACTGCTACGGGCACCGACATGGAGACGAAGTATCCGAGGTTTCCGCTGAGGAATGTCTGAAGGGCCTTGCTCAGCCCGTAAACGTCTCGGTACGGAAGAACGTGGTACGTGAGTGCGGTGCTCAGGAGCACTACCGATACTGAAAGTGCCAGGGCATCGACGAATCCTACGACCCCTGACCTGTTTCCGTCCGAATGCACGATTCTTCGCGCGACGAAGAATGAGAGCGCGAAGAAGGCGGCAAAGATGATAGCATGCGAGTAGAAAACTTGAGCAGCGTTATCGTCCATGAAGATGAAGTTCTTCTTGTACGGAAACGAAGCGTAGAGTGCCGCTGCGGGATAGAAGCTCACGATGAGCGAGAACAGGACGGTCTTGCCTTTGTAAAACGATAGCCCCGTAAGAAGGGCAATGACGACCAAGAGCGCGATGTTCAATGTGAGCATATGCAGAACATTATACGGTCAAACATCCGCCCTCGCTACATGATTGCATGCGCTGCATGTAGATAAGTTAAAGAAAGATTCAAAATTTAGCAAAGCGATGAGGCAAACAAAAACAGCAGTCCTAGAGCCCCTCTTCCTTCAGCTCCGCTATGAGCTTTGAGGCTTTCTTGGAAAGCTTCTGAGGGATGTCTATTCTTATATTGAGCATGAGATCCCCTCTCTTGGTAGCTGCAGCTCTTGAGGTTGATGGATTGCTTGAGCCTGGTCCGTGCGGAACCC
>DASWWM010000032.1:0-23488 GCA_036405975.1 Minisyncoccota bacterium
CCAGCTTGGTATTTCGAAGAAGTTCATCAACTCCTGGTCCGTCGGATTCTTTCCATATGAGAAGCCCAAGTACGCATTTGCCGTTTTGCTCGAGCGCGGCCCCAACGATGCGACGATCGGCGCCACAGCGGCTGTGGCCCAGTGGATGTCATGGATGAATCTCTATGCTCCACAATACCTCAAAAACGACTAGAAATAAGGCTATATTGACTTTTAGTGCAGGACAAAGTATACTTCCCGTCTAATGTTAAACACCAATAAAGAATATCTCTCAAAGGAAAAGTTTGCTGAGCTCAAGAAGGAACTTGAAAGCCTCAAGACCAGCAAGCGAAAGGAAATCGCTGACGAACTGGAGTTCGCCAAGTCTCTTGGTGACCTTTCTGAAAATGCGGAGTATCACGAGGCTCGAGAAGCGCAGGCCGCACTTGAGGATCGAATCTCACAGCTTGAGCTCGTCCTTGCTCATGCCGAGATCGTCACGACTCACCACAGCGACAAAGTCGAAGTGGGATCTGTCGTTCACGTAAAGAAGGCCGGCGACAAAAAAGAGAAGGCGTACAGCATCGTGGGTTCTGAGGAAGCGGATACGCTTGCCGGAAAGATCTCATTCAAGTCGCCGCTCGGACAGGCACTCCTTGGACGAAAGAAAGGCGAAGAATTCACCTTTGCCACTCCGGTAGGAGAGGCCAAGTACACCATTGTCTCCATCGAGTAATCAGGCAGGACCGTCCCATTTTATAAATCAGGGGCCGCCCAGCGTTTGCTGGGCGGCCCCTGTCAGGTTAAAATACACTTCATATGACATCATTAGAAGAACTCCGAGAAGTTCGATTGCACAAGCTGCGGAAGCTCCGGGATGCCGGCATCAATCCGTATCCTTCAGACTCTTATAAGACTCATACCGTAGCGGAAGCGCAGGCGGCTTTTGCCGAATTCGAAATTCCGGCGGACAGCACGCTCGAGCAGATTGCGGCATCAAAGAAAGTGACTCTCGGAGGGCGAATCATGTCTATCCGAACCCAGGGCGCAATCACATTCATGAACCTTTTTGACGGTACCGGAACATACCAGGCTTTTTTCAGATGCCCGAAGCTCGACGCCGACAATGCATCTGATGCGGAAAAAGCAGAACATGCCCGACTCAGTGCGACGCTCGATCTCTTCACTGATACGGTGGATGTCGGAGACTTCGTTGAAGTTACTGGTCCATTGTTCAGGACACGAACAGGGCAGGAGACAGTCATGGTCTCAAGCTGGAGAATGCTCACGAAGTCGCTCCTTCCGCTTCCGGAGAAATGGCACGGACTTCAGGATGTCGAGGAGCGGTTCAGGAAAAGGTACTTGGACATTCTCGGCTCCGATGAGCTCCGAGACATGTTCATCAAGAAGGCGAAGTACTGGCAGACTATCAGGACATTCCTCATAGATGAAGGCTTCCTCGAAGTCGAGACTCCGGCTATCGAGGTGACGACCGGAGGCGCGGAGACGAGCCCGTTCAAGACGCATCACAATGACTTCGACATGGATGTATACATGCGAATATCAGTGGGTGAGCTCTGGCAGAAGAGGCTCATGGCCGCAGGGTTTCCAAAAACGTTCGAGATCGGGCGGGTATTCAGAAATGAGGGAACAAGCCCGAACCATCTTCAGGAATTCACAAACGCCGAGTTCTACTGGGCATATGCCGACTACAACAAAGGCATGGACTTGGTCCGAGACTTGTATAGGAAGATTGCCGTGGACGTATTCGGCACGACAAAGTTCGGTACCCGAGGCCATGAGTTCGATCTTGCAGACGAATGGGTGAAGATTTCATATGCAGAAGAGATCAAGAAACAGACCGGCGTAGACGTCTTTGAGACTGACGTTCCTGCGCTCGCAACCAAGCTCAAGGAGCTTGGCGTGGTATACGATGCGAAGACTAAGGAGCGAATGATCGACGCTCTGTGGAAGTACTGCCGAAAGAACATCGCGGGTCCCGCATTCATCATCAATTATCCCGACTTTATGCAGCCGCTTGCGAAGCGAAGCGAGTCAGATGCCCGAACGGTTGAGCAGTTCCAGGTGCTCATCGGTGGAGCAGAGATCGGCAAGGGGTATTCAGAGCTCAATGATCCTGTCGATCAGCGAGAGAGGTTTGAGCATCAGCAGGAACTCCTCAAGCAGGGAGACGCTGAGGCGATGATGGCTGATTGGGAATTCGTCGAAATGCTCGAGCATGGAATGCCGCCGACATGCGGATTCGGATTCGGAGAACGGCTCTTTGCATTCCTCGTAGACAAGCCGATCCGTGAGGTGCAGATGTTCCCACTGATGAAGCCTCGGGATACGAACTAGGCTGCGCATTTTTTCCCGACCCTCGCAGTCATGTAAGATTTAAAAAAGAAAGCCGCCTCCTGCAAATCGCAGAGGCGGCTTTTAATATTACGCTCGAACTTCAGTACCTTCTCGGAATTCCGCTTGCTGGCGGAGGCGGAGCCAGGCGTCTTTGGGTAGAGGGAGGGACGTATCCGGCCCTGTCGTCGTAATCATTCGGATAGCTGTCCTTTTTCCAGGATATCGGTATCCCGAAGCATGTTGTGAATACGCTGCCGCGACGCAGATGGGTGAAATCGAAGATTGGATCGACATGAAGCGTGCTGCCGTTGCTCGGTCCTGATGCCGCACGAATTCGCATGCTTGTCTTGCAAAAGAAGAACAGGAAGCTTTCCAGTTGGGGATCAGATTCCACGCGGTACGTGACGGTAGATGAGTTGAACGGGAATAACAGGAATACGAGAATGAAGATCGGAAACAGGGTCCAAAGGACGATTTTCTTTTTCATGGGATTGTCTGGGTTGTCGGTTGTCCGGTTGTTGTTGTTGGTAT
Organism: Minisyncoccota bacterium; assembly: GCA_036405975.1. Classification (GTDB taxonomy): domain Bacteria; phylum Patescibacteriota; class Minisyncoccia; order Phycocordibacterales; family CAIZLB01; genus VEQN01. Next base: position 2,869 of record DASWWM010000032.1, read on the forward strand.
TTGGTTTTCAACGATCTTGTGCCAAAACAGCTGATTCTGTAAGGGCGGAGCGTCTGCTGCGAACAAATGTAGCCCGCGAGGAGCGGCAAGTCAATTTCTGGTCAATTTTTCATCAAGTTATCCACCATAAAGTGGGGCATTCTGTTTGCAAATGTATATGAAGTGGAATAAAATGGTATGTAAGTGGGATGAAGTGGTATATTAGGCAACTTGCCGAAGATTCCAAATAAAGCTTGTAAAATAAGCATTAAATGGAAATCAAGGTTCTCCTCGCCTGACATGCCAAGGAAAAGTGAGTTTAAGGAATCGGGGCCCGCTGCCAATCTGGTCCTGATTCCAATACTGACGAAAGTCATCGGTTCCCGCTGCGCTTCAAAAGCCCACTTCAGCAGGAATCGGAATGAAGACAGCATATGCTTATCGGCGAATATACCCATACACAAGACGACAAAAAGAGAATCTCGCTTCCTTCCAAATTCAGGAAGGAAATGGGGAAGAAGATCGTGCTCACGCACGGTCTCGACAACTGCCTCTTCATGTATACCGTCAAGGAGTGGGAGAAAATCGCTGAGAAGCTCGGAGGGCTCTCAATGGGTCAGGCCGACAGCCGAGGATTCAATCGAATCATGCTCGCGGGAGCAGTTGAGCTCGACATCGACTCCATCGGCCGAATCCTGATCCCGGATTTCCTCCAGGAATATGCAGGTCTGTCGAACAAAACGAAGGTCGTATTCGCAGGAGTCCACAGCAGGGTTGAGGTTTGGGATGAAGGAAAATGGAAGTCGTACAAGGAACGAGTCCTCAAGCAGGCAGACCAGCTTGCGGAGAAGCTCGGAGAAATCGGCGTCATCTAGCCTTCGGACTCATCACTCAGAAATTCAGAACCACCAATCCAATCAGACATCATGCGACACGTACCTGTTCTTTTACAAAGCATTCTTGACGGCCTGAACATCGATTCGATGAAGGCTTCCGTCTCGTCAAAGGTTCCTGTCGTCATCGACTGCAACTTGGGCGACGGAGGCCACTCTGAAGAGGTGGTCGTGGCGCTCAAAGGAAACGTTCATGTCATAGGTTTCGACCTTGATCCGAACGCCATCCAGCGAGCGACTGCGAATATCGAAAGAAGAGTTGCTGAAGAAAAGCAGAAGGATTCATCTTTCGCTGATCCGAAGCTCACATTCATCAATCAGAACTTCAGGACGCTCAAGAAGGCAGTATCCGATCATCGGGCTCTCGCTACGGGCGAGACTGCCGATGCAATCCTCTTCGACCTCGGCATCAGCTCATACGAGATAGACGAGTCTGGACGAGGGTTCAGCTTCCAGCGGGACGAACCGCTCAGCATGACCTTCGGGACTCCCGAGACATACGCATTCACTGCATATGACATCGTGAATACCTGGGAAGAGGAAAGCATCGCTGACATCATCTACGCTTACGGGGAAGACACCTTCTCCCGACGAGTTGCCAAAGCAATCGTCGCGGCACGAGCTGAGAAGGCGATCGAGACCGCAAAGCAGCTGGCAGACATCGTCCGGCAGTCATATCCGGGCTTCGCCCGAAATGGACGGACGCATCCAGCCACAAAGACCTTCCAGGCACTGCGAATCGCCGTCAACGACGAGCTCCGGTCCATTCACGAAGCCATGCCTCAGGCAGTCGAGCTTCTGAAGCCGGAAGGCAGACTCGCGGTCATCTCATTCCATAGCTTGGAAGATCGGATCATCAAGAATTTTTTTAAGGAACAGTCAGATGAAGGCACTATCAAGATTCTCACGAAGAAACCTGAAGTGCCATCTGACGAGGAAATAGCAGCAAATCCAAGGTCACGAAGCTCGAAGCTTCGAATCGCGGAAAAGTTAAGGTAAAGGAAAAGGGCCAGGTGGATGAAAATAGAACGTACATTACAAGCACACATCAACAAAATACATAAAATGAAACAAGCAACAACAGCAATAAGGAGCATCGACCGAGTATCTCACGTAGTATTCTGGTTTCTCGCGGTATCAGTGGTGATGCTCAGCTTCGTATACGCATTCTTCATCCAGAAGGCGATCCGGAATGTTGTTGCTCGTGATGAGGTTCATGCCGAGATCGCATCCCTCAACTCAAAGCTTTCTGCCGCAGAATTTAAGTACATCAATAGCGTAGAGTCAGTAACGCTCGACAAGGCATCGCTCCTCGGATTCACGCCTACGGTCGACGGTCAGACGACATTCATAACTCGAGAGACAATTGGCAAGAACGTAGCGGTACGTTAAGCTTAGCAGGACATGAACAGCATCCGAGCGAGAATCAGGCTTCTATCTGTATGCGTCCTGATATTCGCATCGATGCTCCTGGTGAAGCTGTACTCTGTACAGATCATCAATGCGGGCGAGTTCGCAGAGCGTGCGGACCGGCAGTACCAGCGGCCAGCCAATGCTTTCAACCGAGGAACGGTCTATTTCTCTGACAGGGAAAACAATATCATTTCGGCAGCTACGCTTAAGACGGGGTTCATTCTGACGATCAATCCGAAGACGCTTCAGGCGAACAAGAGCATCGATACGACATATAACAAGCTGATTCAGGTCATTCCTGCATCCCAGCTGAATTATGACGATTACTATGCGCGAGCCTCGAAACCGAATGACAGCTACGAGGAAATCATGAAGCAGGTAGACGAAGAGGTCGGAACGAAGGTCTCGGAACTGAAGATTCCGGGCGTAACGCTTTTTAAGGACAAATGGCGATACTATCCAGGAGGGAATCTTGCGGCGCATGTGCTTGGATTCATGGCATTCAAGGAAGACGAGCTTGCCGGACGGTACGGCATTGAGCGGTTCTACGAGACTACCCTCAAGCGAGAGAATGACAATGTCTACGTGAACTTTTTCGCGGAGCTATTCTCGAATATCAAGAGCACGGTCTCTTCCGGAGGACAGCTCGAAGGGGATGTCATTACTACTATAGAGCCTCGAACCCAGGCATATCTTGAAAATGTCTTGAGCGATATTTCACGTCAGTATGCATCGGAGCGAACGGGAGGCGTCATCATGAATCCGAAGACGGGAGACGTCATGGCCATGGCCATGAATCCCACATTCGACCCGAACAACTTCAAGTCGGAAAGCAGCGTGACAGTTTTCAGAAACGATATTGTCGAAAGCGTCTATGAAATGGGCTCTATCATAAAGCCCCTTACGCTTGCTGTCGGCGTGGATCTTGGAAAGGTCAATGCGAGCACGACATACAACGATACCGGCTCGCTTACATATGACGGCCGGACGATCTCAAACTTCGACAAGAAGGGAAGAGGGACGGTAACGCTTCAGTATGCCCTGTCGAAGTCGCTCAATACGGGCTTTGCCTTTATTGTGGACAAGGTGGGCACGAAGGCTATCGGCGATTACTTTACGAAGTTCGGTTTCGGCCAGAAGACAGGCATCGATCTTCCGAACGAAGGGACGGGGCTCATCTCGAACCTCAAGAGCCCGCGACAGATCGAGTATGTAACAGCGTCATTCGGGCAAGGTATCGCCATGACGCCGATCGAAGTCGTTCGAGCATTTTCAGCTATCGCAAATAAGGGAGAAATGGTAACTCCGCGCGTAGCCAAGCGAATCCAGTACCGAAGCGTGCCGGTCGGAAAGGATCAGGGCTTCGGACCGAAGGAGCGCGTCATCAAGGAAAGCACGGCGCGGCATATCTCCGACATGATGGTCTACAACGTCGATAACTCTCTTCTTGATGGCAAGGCCAAGAATCCGCGATACAGCATCGCAGCGAAGACAGGAACGGCGCAAATCGCCGAGAACGGAAAGTATGCGGACAACAGATACCTACATTCATTCGTCGGATTCCTCCCGGCTTCTGATCCGCAATTCCTCGTATTTCTCTTCACGGTCAATCCGCGAGGCGTGAGCTATGCCTCAGAGACCTTGGCAAAGCCGTATATGGATATGACCAAGTTCCTCATCAACTACTATCAGGTTCCGCCGGATAGATAGGCGACTCTGTTTTGGAAATAAAAAAGCGACCCGGCAGAAATGAATTCTGCGAGGTCGCCGGGAAGGATAAGCACTCTTATCCAGCGTACCCGATAGGGTTGTCTCTGAATGCGCCTCGGCTCTTCGGGATATCACCGCGACCGCTTCTGGCTGCCCATACTGCATCAAGGGCGTCATTGAGCTCTTTAAGCTCTTCTGGACCGAGTTCATTCTTTGCTGGGTCTTTCGGCGGGAATCCGAGCGGGCCTGTCTGTGACGGATCGAATCGCTTTTCCATAATATTGATTTGCGGGTTCAGATTCGCTTTGAAATCGGTCTGCGTGGCCGGTTTCCTAAGCTGGAATATACAATATTTAACGAGTGATGTACATAGGTTCTGCATAGGGCTGTATTTTTTCCAGAAAGTGTGTAAAATGCCTAATACGCAAAGCCGAAACGGTGCGGATGCGGTAAATTACATGGCCCTATCGTCTATCGGTTAGGACGGAGCCTTCTCAAGGCTCAAAGCCGGGTTCGATTCCCGGTAGGGTCACCACGAACCAAAGCCGCCCAGCAAGTCTATGCTGGGCGGCTTTGTGTTTTCTACGAGGGATGTTCTTTCAAGAAGTTGGATCGTTCTTATTTATGCATTCTTCATCTGCGGCATGTATAATGCTTCCATATGACAAATATCCTTTTCCTCGATACAGAAACTACCGGCCTTGAGAACGGCCGGCTTATCCAGCTCGCATACAAGAAACGGGGAGACGGCATTTTTGTCGAATACTATAAGCCGCCGGTCGCCATCGAGTTCGAGGCCATGGGCACGCATCATATCACTGAGAAAATGGTTGCGGACAAGCTGCCATTTGCAGAGACTGAGACATACAAGACGCTTCCGGAGCTTCTTCAGAATTCCATCTTGGTGGCGCATAATGCCCGATACGATATCGGCATTCTTGAGACTGAGGGAATCAAGGCGGGGAAGTGGATCTGCACCTACAAGGTGGCATATCGAATGTATGACTATCCGAACCATAAGATGCAAAGCCTTCGGTACCGATGGGGAATTGAAATTCCTGATGCAGTAGCTCATGATGCGGCGGGGGATGTGATGGTACTTGAGGAGGTCTTCGAGCATATGCTCAAGGGCTACTGTGCCGAGCATGGCGTCACGGAGGAGAAGGCTATTGAAGAATTCATAAAAATTTCAGCGGAACCCGCTCTTCTTAAGACGATGCCAATGGGGAAGTATCGGGGCATGACGTTCCAGGAGGTGGTGAAGAAAGACCGAGACTACCTTCTTTGGATGCGAGACAAGATGGAAAACAAGACTGAGGACCTGATCCATACGCTTCAGCATCATCTGGCATAGCTGCCGCATACCGCTCCCACATACTTAAATTTCAAAACAATATGAAAAATAAAACAACATTCATTGTCGTCGCAACTGTGCTCTTCTTCGCTCTTTTGAGCGTCTCTGGTGCCATGTATTCGAAATGGCAGGGAACATCGGCGCTGCCAGTTGTCGGAATTGAACAGTCGGGGACAGGTACCAGTACGGTCCCGGGAACTGACGAAACAATGAGCCTGACGTTGTATGTGCAGGACAAGGAGATCGCCCGCGTATCTGATTGTAGCGCGACCAGAAAGGTCACATACGAAGTGCCCAAGACAACGGCTGTTGCTGATGCATCACTTCGGATCCTGTTCGGTGACGAGCTTGCCCGATACGGTACATACGAATCGGTTAGGATCGAGGACGGTGTCGCTAAGGTGACAATCAGCAACAGCAAGGTCACAAGCGCCCCTTTTATCGAGTCCTTGAGCTCATGCGAGGCAGCGCATCTCATGTCCGTGCTCAATAAGACGCTGGCGCAATACGAATCGGTTCAGTCAGTTGAGATATTCACGCTGGCAGGAAAGGTGGAATTCTAGGCTCTGTGGCTTTATTCACAAATTAAGTTTCTTGTTCGCTCGAAAATGAAGTAAAATATGCGCATGATACCTTCATTCGCATCTGCATGTAAATTTTTATCAAAAACGATGGCATTCGTCCTCGTTGTCGCTTCTCTTGTTCCCGCAGTCACTCAGGCAGCCATCGTACAAGATACGTCTTTCAATGCGAATCACGAAGGAAAATTCGGCAGTACCGGCACGTATTACCTCACCAAGCAGTCTGATGGCAAGATACTAGTCGGAGGTGCTTTCGGTACGTATAACGGCGTGGCGTCATCGTCAAGGCTTGTGCGGCTCAATGCGGATGGAACGGATGATACTGCATTCAATGCGGCCATGGGCAGCGGTTTCAACAACAATGTTCAGCATATCCATCAATTTTCAAACGGCAAAGTGCTCGTAACCGGAAACTTCACGACGTTCAACGGAAATACAAGAGGCCGAATAGTGCCCTTGAATGCGGACGGAACCGAGGATTCGTCATTCCTTGCAAATGCGGGCAGTGGCTTTGCAGGATCCGGAGTCTTTACCGCGCGTGAGCAGGCTGATGGAAAGATAATTATCGGAGGCAGCCTCACATCCTTCAACGGCTTCACCATTTCGAATTTGGCCCGGATAAATGCGGACGGAACGGTGGATACCAGTTTCAATGTGAATCTCAAGACACTCAACTCCTTTGTCAGGGATATCGAGATCCAGCCGAGTGGCAAAATCGTGGTTGCCGGAGCCTTTACTACCTATGACGGAAACGTCCGAAACCGCATCCTTCGACTCAATTCGGATGGTACCGAAGACCTTGCTTTTGCCTCCACAACAGGGACTGGTTTCAACAGCTTCGTATTCAGGACGAGCCAGGATGCAAGCGGCAATCTCTACTTTGGCGGAGATTTCACGACATACAACGGCTCGACGACCAGCTACATAGTCAAGACAAACAGCGAGGGCGTTATCGATCCGACATTCAATGCAAATATCGGCACAGGAAGCAACGATGACCTTCTGAGCGTGAGGGTGGCAACGAGCACGGGAAAGATTTTGCTCGGAGGAAATAGCTCGATGACAACATTCAACGGGACTACTTCGGCCCGAATCGCCCGGCTCAATGCCGACGGAACGGTCGATGGCGAATTCGGAGCTGCCATGGGCAGCGGATTCAATGGCCAGATGCAGTACGTGCAGCAGTTCGGCAACGAGATCTATGCGGCGGGAACATTTACTTCGTTTAACGGAGCGACTTCCACTCGATTCATGAAGTTCCTTGAGGTGCCCAATGATACAACGCCTCCCGTGCTCACCATTACAACGACGGCCGTGGCGCCGGTGGATGTGCCGTTCGTGGTCATGATGAATTCATCAGAGAATGCCAGCGGGCTCGACATCGGAGACATCCAGGTGACAAACGCTACGCTTTCTAATTTCCTCCATCCTGTCGCATCGACGACGTGGAGTGTCATGGTCACGCCTACTGCCGCGGGCACTATCACTTTGACTGTCTCTCCGGGGGCAATTACTGATGCTGCCGGAAATCCCAGCGTCGCGACGTCGACGCTTTCGATCGCGAGTTCATTTGGCCAGTCAGCAAGCGGGGGTTCGACATCTCAAGCTGCTCCTTCGTCTGCGCGGACCGGAGGGTCATCTGCTCCGAACTTCTCATGGGAAAGCGTATTCGGCCAGGCCTCAGCTGGTCAGACAGGCCAAGGCATGACGAATGGGGCATATCTTCCTGAAGTCTGCAGCCCGTATATAAATACTTTCATAAAGCTTGGAGCGGCAAATAACGCTGACGATGTCAGAAGGCTTGAGACGTTCCTGAATACATACGAAGGAGAGAGCCTTGTCGTCAACGGCATCTACGAGCAGGCTGACTTTGAGGCTGTGAAGCGATTCCAGCAAAAGAATTCAGGAGTGCTTTCGTTCTGGAATATCAGCGCTCCGACAGGGTACGTGTATATAAGCACTCAGAAGGCGATCAACAGAAAGTACTGCGAGCGGACCAAAAAACTCGAATGCCCGTATTTTGGAACGCATCAGAAGCTCGGTGACATTTCTCCGGAAGTCTCAAAGATAAAGCTTTTCTTGAATAGGACTCAGGGTGAATCTCTCGGAGTCGGTCAATCATTCGATAGCGCTCTCGAGGCCGCAGTCAAAAGATTCCAGGCTAGATTCGCATCAAAGGTTCTTGCTCCTTGGGGTCTTTCGCAGCCGACTGGAAATTGGTATCAGTCAACAAGAAAGGCGGCCGAGGACGTTCTGGGATGCTTCGCTCCGGTACGGCTCGACAATGGAAAGATTTTAGAATAAGGAGGCGGTGTGGGTTGCGACAAGTTGGGAATGTTTGGAAAAGGACGCTTCGACAAAGGCGTCCTTTTTTCGAGTATGCAGACTTATCAACCATACGATGGTTGCAAGTGAAAAACCAAAGTTGTATAACTAGTTCTTACAAGCATCAATTTCATACAGGACCCGAATAGGGCCTTACAACCATGCATTCTTGGATACAAAAGGCGAAAGTGGAAATCGCCGACAACTGGAAGTCCGGATTATCAGTAGCTCTCGTTAATATTCCGCTCTCGCTCTCTCTGGCGATTGCCTCGGGCGCAAGTCCGACAGCCGGAATCATCACTGCCATCTGGGCCGGACTCATCGCAGCAATCTTCGGCGGCAGCCACTTTAACATCATCGGTCCTGCTGGAGCCCTTTCGGGAATCCTTGCCGGTTATGCCCTTGTCTTCGGTCCGGCCGTGCTCCCAATCGTTGCGCTCATATCAGGTATCGTGACGCTCGCGGTCTGGGCACTCAAATGGGACAAGTACATCGTATTCATTCCTTCAAGCGTGGTGCACGGATTCACGCTCTCGGTAGCATTCGTAATCGGCCTCGGGCAATTGAACTTTGCCCTCGGCCTCAGCAACCTCCCGAAGCATGAGCATCTTGTGCAGAACGTGCACGAAACGTTTTCGAACATCGGCCTCATCAGCTGGCCGACATTCACGCTCTTCGCCGTCGGTCTCGCCATGATGTTCGCGATCCTCAAGTTCAAGCCGAGGTGGCCGAACTCGGTCATCGTTGCGGTATTTGGAATTGCGGTAAGTCTCTTAAGCAGCGCAGGGTACCTGCCGTTCGCATTCGAGACGCTTCAGACTCGCTTTGGGAACTTGTCTCTCTCATTGTTCGATATGTCGCATCTGACATGGTCTGCATTCAACATGGCTACGTTCAAGGCCGTGCCTCTTGTTGCGGTGATCGTCATCCTTGAGACACTTCTAAGCGCCAAGATTGCCGACGGCATGACCAAGACCCGATTCAATCAGGGCAAGGAAGTGTTCGGCGTCGGTCTCGCGAACATTGCCAGCGGTCTCTTCGGAGGTCTTCCCGCGACCGGAGTATTCGCGCGAACTGCCCTCAACGTTAAGAGCGGAGCGAAGTCGAGATACTCGGCTATCATCAATGTCTTCGCTGTGGTGATCATCTCCGTAGCGCTTCTTCGGTGGTTCTCGTATCTTCCGCTTGCCATCGTTGCCAGCATCCTTATCTACCTTTCGCTTCGAATGGTCGCCAAGGAGCACTTCGTTAATCTCTACAGATTCGACAAGACGGCATTCTGGATTTCTCTTGCAGTGGCATTTCTTTCGATCGTATACGATCCGCTCATCGGTATTCTTGCTGGATCCGCAGTTGCCCTTCTCGTATTCGTAAAGTACTTGTCTAAGGCTCAGTGCGAGCTTGTGGTTGGAAAGTTTGCCGATACCGACTTTGTTAAGAGTTCTGAAGGTGGCAGCACGATCTCTCCAAGGCAGGAAATTCCCGGAGCGCACATGAAGCGAGTGACGGCGGAGGAGCTTGAGCTCGAAGAGGTCTCTGCTGACGTCCTTGTATATCGATTCGTCGGAGAGCTCAATTACATGAATGCCGAGCGATACAAGGAACTCACTCACAAGATCGCTCATGCCAAGCATGTGATCTTCAACTTCAAGAACCTTTTCTATGTCGATGTCGACGGACTCGACGCGCTCGATGAAATAATTGAAGAGCTTGAAGGAAAGGGCAAACATGTGTACGTTTCTGGAATCTCAAAGTTCATACAGCCGATGTTCCTCAAGAAGGATTGGTACAACGAAAAAGCGGCTTCGAAGTCGGTGTTCGAGACGACAAAAGAAGCTGCGGTCGTTGCACAGCAGAGATCGAAGGGTTCAAGGTAAAAAAGGTCTGAACCGGCCACATATCTAAGATTAAAAGGTCCCGGCTTAGGCTTGGGACCTTTTGCTTTGTGTGGTAGCATGGCGGCCAGACGCACCTTCCAGGTACGGATCAATTTCTCAAAGCCTGAAAACGGCCAAACAACCAAAACCCTACAGAAAGAGGTATCAAGATGGCAAAACAGACACATGACCACCGGCTGAGGAAAAGGACCGAGGCACTGGCACGCAGGTTCAAGAATCGAGATTCAAGCATACAGGGACGGTACGGACCTTCAAAGGTCGTCAGGACCCTCTGGGACCGTCAAGAAGAAATCAGGCAGGAGGAGGATTGGCGCTTGAAAAAGAGCATCGTCATGCCTTTGCACCTCCGGCCTTACTTCAAATGGTAGGCCGGCCTTTATGTCAAAATATAGCCTCGCGCAACTCAATGCGCGAGGCTATTTAACTGCCTGGATTTTTTTGCTACATCTAGGTTAAAAGAGTGACTCCACGACTTCCTTCACGTCAGTTCCGTCTGCCTTGCCCTTTAGGTCCTTCATGAGAGCACTCATGAGCATGCCTGACTTGGACTTGTCCTCGATGCCGAGCTCTGCCTTCTTCGCTACGGCAACAGCCTTGATTTCGTCTTTCGACATCATTTGCGGGAGATACACTTCAAGGAGTGCGAGCTCGGCCTGTTCAGACTCAGCGAGCTCCGGCCTGCCGGCGTTTGTGAACTGCTCGATGGCATCCTTTCGCTGCTTTACGGCCCGTCGGATAACGGTCAACGCTTCGTCATCCGTAAGCGCGTCCTGAGGAGTTCGTCCGAGCGTTACGAGCTCGTTCGTGAAGGCGCTCATGAGTCCTCGGATGACTGTAAGCTTAACGGTATCCTTGGCCATCATGGCTTCTTTGAGGCTTCCTTTTATAGTTTCTTGGAGTGTCATTGTGATATAATTCGCTTTATATGAATAATTCTTCGGTGCTCATTGTAGCCTTAATCCTCGTCCTTATCAATGTCGGCGCGCTCGTCTATTTTTTCAGAAAACAGTCTTCTTCAGGAAAGGACAATGGCCTGTTCGGACAGGGAACTGGCCCGGGCGGCGAGAATCATCCGGCCCTTCAGCTTCTGCTTCAGCAGATCAATGAGCTGGGCCGGACCATGGACGCCCGAGTTTCCGATGTGACAAAGACCATCGACAATAAGATTGTCGACATGAGCAGGAACGTTGAGAACAAGCTCGGCGACTCTCATAGGCAGATGCAGGATACGGTTCGGTACCAGACAGGGGAATCATTCAAGCTCCTCAAGGACGTGACTGAGCGGCTCGTGAAGCTCGATGAGACGAACAAGCAGGTAGTCTCGTTTGCCGACCAGCTCCAAAACCTGCAGGACATTCTCAAGAATCCGAAGCAGCGAGGCATTTTGGGCGAGTATTATCTTGAGACCCTTCTCAAAAATGTCATGCCGACTGGAAGCTTCCAGATGCAGTATCCGTTCAAGGACGGAACCATCGTGGATGCCGCAGTTTTTGTAAAAGATAAAGTCATTCCGATCGACTCGAAGTTCAGCTTGGAAAACTATAACCGACTCGTTGAGGAAAAGGACCCTGTCGAGCGAGAACGGCTCGAGAAGGTCTTCAAGAATGACCTCAAGAATCGAATCGACGAGACCTCTAAATACATCAAGCCGGACGAGAACACCATGGAGTTTGCTTTCATGTTCATTCCGCACGAGGCCATTTACTATGATCTTCTCGTTGCCCAGGTAGGTGCGGTAAAGGTAAACACTCGGGACCTCGTCGAATATGCGTTCAAGGATAAGAAGGTAATCATCGTATCGCCGACGTCATTCCTCGCATACCTCCAGACCGTTCTCCAGGGTCTCAAGGCAATGCAGATTGAGGAGTCTGCCAAAGAGATCCGGAAGCGGGTAGAGGAACTTGGCATGCATATCAAGGGCTATGACCAGTACATGCAGTCGCTCGGGAAGTCTCTCGGTACGACGGTCAGCCACTACAATAAGGCCCATAACGAGCTCAAAAAAATCGACAAGGACGTCATGCGAATCACGGCTGCCGGCGGAACGGCACTCGCGGCCTCGATCGAGCCGCTCGTCCTCGAAAAGCCCGACCTGGATGGCGGAATCGAAGATTAACAAACAAGGCGAACTGACATTTAATTACATATGAAAAAACCAATAATCTTCCTCGTCTTTCTCATAGCCCTGACGGTAGTCGTATTGCCGCTTGTACTCGTCGGTCTCGGAAAGCTCAGGAATCCAGTCGATCAGTTTGCAAGCAGGTCTGCGACGAATGCATTGAGTGGAGGAGGCGTCACTACCGTAAACTATATTCCTGCATCTGGGACGTATATCGGAACCACGACCGCACGACAGGAATTTGCTGAGCTTGATCGAAATGCGACCGAATGCGTTGCGGGAGGAAGCGAGGAAGTGATGGCGCATTTTATGCTGACAAAGAATGAGGAGAAGAAAAATACGCTGAAGATCCTTTCTCTCGCAGAATGGACGATTAACGGGTATGAGGCAAAAAAAATCTCAGCGACAACTGCTGTTCATGAAGGGGTTGCTGTAGGGGTCATATCTGTCTCGCCTGACTGCAAGGTCAATGACTCGCAGCTTCTCTCTCATCTGTATGATGGCGGAAAGTTTGAATTAGGTTTTGCTCCGAAGGGAGAGACCGTGACGAACCAGGGGGTTTCCCGCATCAATGGCGTTGAGTACAGGTGGAAACTGTATGAGGCCAACACGGGGTTGGACCTAAGCTCAGCCAAGAAGGAAAACTCATTTACTGCTACCTACGGAGCATTTTACGGAAGGCACCTGCTTTCATTCGTGTTCATCGGAAATACGAAAGTCCACGCAAATGAGCGCGATTTCCTGAGATACACCCAGGGGATGATGGCAAACGTTCGATACTTGCCCGTTACGGTCACTCCGGCACCGGTTCCAGGCAATTAAGTCCTGTCGACCCTAAAATCCTTCTTTGTGGCCGTCCCGGGCCCTTAAAGGCCTATTGCAAGGCGTACGGAGATAGGGTATACTGTCGGTCTATGGCAACAGCTACATCAAAAACAGCGCCTAAAAAGGCAAAAGCGTCTTCTTCTGAAGGCTTCGCGGTCATTAAGACTGGAGGCAAGCAGTACAAGGTTTCTGCGGGCGACACTATCAAGATCGAAAAGTTTATTGGAGACCACAAGGTCGGCGACAAGGTCGTTTTCGAGGAAGTTCTTCTCGTTGATACCGGATCTGCAACGCAGGTCGGAGCTCCGTTCATCGCGGGAGCAAAGGTGTCTGGTGAGATCGTCGAGATTGACCGAAATGCAAAGGTCATCGCTGCTCGATACATCCAGAAGAACCGATCAGGGTTCAAGAAGAACGGCCATCGACAGCCATACTTCAAGATCAAGATCAACGCGCTCGCGTAGTCTCCTGTAGCTGAGCTAAAACTCCTTAGAAAGCCGCCCAACCGGGTGGCTTTTCTCATGGACATTGTGGATTACAGGCTGCGAAAAACGATAGCGCACTGTTATACTTAATCCCAGCAATGAAGCGGCTTATTTTCCAATTAAAATATGCAGTTGCCGCCTCTCTCCTTATCCTTGCGCCATATTTGGCTGCGGCTCAGGCAACCGAAAGACCACTCACATTCTTCCAGAAGCTCCGTTGTGCCGTGAACCCGCTTCTCCTCGTCCTGGCGGCTCCTGAATACTGCCATGCTGCACCCGATGCCGCGGCCGAGCCGAGCGAAGAAGATGCCGGTTTTTTCAGCACGATTTTGCGGACAACTGACAAGAACGCCGAGACCGAATCTCGTGCTGAACCGCCTGCGGCTGGTGGTCCGGTGCTCGATCAGGATCCAATCGATGAGCCCGGGGTGATCCATACGACCAATACGGTGTATCGAACTGATCCGAATGCTGTCACAAGGCAGGAGCTCGAGGCGCGCTTGCTTGCATTCAGGCTGGCGCTCCCCGTAGCGGTGACCAATACCGGCTTTGTCAGTCCTTCCTACGGTTCGTACTCGTACACGAATCCTCCGCCTAACCTGGCTTCCATCGAGTATGTGAATTCCAGGGTTGCAGAAGGCTACTCGCAGCTTTCTGCGAGGGTGACCGACCTTGAGAATTCTTCGGCGACCTCATCTACTTCTTCGCAGTGGGCTGATGTGTCGGGTGGCATCTCATATGCGAGCGGAAATGTAGGCATCGGTACGGCAAATCCTAATGAGATGCTCGTAGTCGGCGATGACTTGGGAAATATAACCGCATCTGCCACAACAATCGTGGTGGGCAATACGTCAGGCTTGGATGCCGGCCTTGCGCTCGGTTCAGGTACGACCACTCGGTCTTGGTATGAGTGGATTGCAAGCGGAAATTATCTACGATGGGGAATATATGAGGGCGGCACGGTGTATCAGAACAATTTGGTGCTCAAGAAGGGGATGGTCGGTATAAACAACAACAACCCTGAATCGGAGCTATCCGTAAGGGGAACGATCGCCCAGGCCGGCATACGGATTCAGACCAACGGCCCGCACGGCACATCATATGTGGACTTTGGCAACGTCGGGACTTACAACGCCGGCAGTGTCTATTATAACAACCTGAACAACTCATTGGGCTTCAAGACGAATTCTGTCGCTGACAGGATGACCATCAACTCTTCTGGGAACGTGGGTATCGGCACCACAACGCCTGGCTCGAGACTCGTGGTCGCAGGTGACATCGCTGCGACAGGCACCATCTCCGCCCTGAACCTCAGATCAGTCAGTGACAATACATTCGTCGGCAACTCCGCAGGAATCAGCAATGTCACGGGCAACTGGAGTACGTATATCGGAGCAGGCGCAGGCATGAATAACCAGAGCGGAAACAACAACGTGTATGTGGGCGTCTCGGCGGGACAGAACGGCACGCAAGGCTGGGACAATGTCATCGTCGGAGCAGGCGCGGGCGTCTCAAACATGGGCTGGGAAAACGTCTTCCTTGGGCACAACTCAGGCTACTCGAACACGTCGGGCACCCAGAATACGTTTACTGGGCGACAGTCCGGCTACTCCAACATGACCGGGGTCTACAACGCCTTCTATGGTGCCGCCGCGGGGCGTTCAAACATATCAGGGTCGCTCAACGCGTTCTTCGGTCCGGGTGCTGGCCAGTTCAATGTCGTTGGCAGCAGCAATACCGCTGTGGGCAATCGAGCAGGGTATTACAATGCGTCAGGAACCCAGAACGCCATTCTTGGAGAAGATGCCGGACGAAGTGCGACTAATAACTCATACACCGGCAACGCGCTCTTCGGATACAGGTCCGGATACGGATTGTTGACCGGGGGAGATTACAATACGCTCCTCGGATACCAGGCAGGAAGCAACGTCACGACTGGCGCGAGGAATATCATCATCGGCTACAACGCAACCGCAACGAGCGCGACCGTAAGCGACTTCCTCAATATTGGAAATTCTATATACGGGAATCTTTCTACACGCAATATCGGTATCGGCACGAGCACCCCTTCCGAAAGGCTTTCCGTTGTAGGCAATGCAAACATAAGCGGCGAGCTTAATATTGGAGGAGCGAGCGGCACCGGGCTGAAGCTGTATGTCGACTCAACAGCGCAGAACATACAGTCCTTTGATCTCAAGCCGCTGTATATTAATCCGTATGGAAATAGCGTTGTTTTGGTTCCGAACGGTGACAATGTCGGTGTTGGTGCAGTCAATCCAACTGCCAAGCTTACGGTCAAAGGAACTTCGGCCTCTGGTGATATTTTCTCGGTCGCATCGTCCTCAAACGCATCATTCCTTACGGTGACGGCAGCGGGCAACGTCGGAATCGGCACCGGCACTCCCGGCCAGAGGCTCTCCGTCGCCGGATCCGTCCAGTCCACCGCCCTCCTCGGAGGCTCCACGAACCTCACCGTCGACGCCAACGGCGTGATCATCAGGGATCCATCAGACCAGAAACTCAAACAAAACATAGCAACCATAGAAAATGCATTGGAAAAAGTGTCGCAGCTTCGCGGCGTGTCGTACGAGTGGATCGACAAGGCGAGGTTCGGCGCGTCGTCGGAGATCGGCGTCATCGCCCAGGAGGTGGAGCAGGTCGTGCCGGAAGTGGTATCGTCGGGCGGGGCCTACAAGTCCGTCAAGATAGCGAACCTCGTCGGCCTCCTCATAGAGGCGGTGAAGGAGATGAAGGCGGGCGCCGACGCGATGCTCGCCCAGGTCGCGTCGCTTGCGGACTCAGTGACTACCAAGCTTATGTCTGCAGACAAGGTCAAGACGGACGTGCTTTGTGTCGGCCAGACATGCGTCACCGAGTCTCAGCTCCAAGCCTTACTTCTGAACTCAAATATCCAGCAAAACTTGCCTCAAGCTGCTGCACCATCGGACGCTGGCCCGTCAGAGGAAGAGAACGGGGGTGATGGCACTGCACCTGACGAACAAGGTGCGGCATCCGAAGAGAGCGGCGATGACGCGCAAGCGGGAACAGGCGAAAGCATTACTGATGCAGCAGGTGCGGATGAAATCGCTTTGCCTGAAATTCCCGCAGAGACTCCTGCGATAGATGATCCTGTTTTATAAAATGGACAATAAAAAGAGGTGTTTGCCTATCTGCTGATCCTTCTGTTCTCCAATGCGCTTCGGAGCGTATCGCTGTCCGAGTACTCAAGTTCGGTTCCAGTGGAAAGGCCTCGTCCGAGTGCCGTGATTCGCACTGCAGTCTCGAGAACTGGCCGGAGAAGGGAAGAAAGATACTGTGCCGTATGCTCGCCTTCAGGATTCACGCTTGTGGCGAGGATGATCTCGGAAAGCTGGCTGTTCGTCTTGAGGGATTCTACGCGAGCGAGGAGCTCTTTCTGCCTGATGCGATGCTCAGGAGCTTCGTCAAGAATCGGAATGTTTCCGCCAAGCACGAAATATACGCCGCTGAATGCGCGGCTCTTTTCGACTGCAAGAAGGTCGATATCCTTTGATACGACCATGAGCACGCTTCTGTCCCTGTTCTGGTCTCGGCAGATCGAGCAGGCAGACGACTTGCCTGATATCTGCTCTGTCTGCTTTTCTGTCTCTGAGACAGTGAAGAATCGTCCGCATTCAGGGCATGTGGCTGTGTATGAGTGAAGCTGTCCTAAGAGCGATGTGAAGTCCTGCATTTCGCCCTTGCTCTGCGTCAGGAGATGGTAGACGAAACGTTTTGCCTGCCGGGGGCCGATACCTGGGAATCGCCTGAATATTTCTTCTAGCTTATTGAATGCGTCCATGGAATGTATTGGGTGGGAAAGAGGCGAGTTGCGGTGCTAAGGCCATTCTGTGGCTGACTACATCATGGCATCGCCAAAGTCTCCGAAGTCACTCTTGTCCATGGTGAGGAATGTCGTTCGTTCAGGAACGAACTTGAGCTGTACTACTCCTGTCGGACCGTTTCGGTGCTTCTCGATGAGAATCTCGGCGATACCGTCTCGCTGGTCATGCTCCTTGTATCGGTCTTCTCGGTGGATGAACATCACGACGTCGGCGTCCTGCTCGATTGAACCTGAGTCTCGAAGGTCAGAGAGTCTCGGCTTCCCTCCTCGCTGCTCTACCGCTCGAGAGAGCTGCGAGAGGGCAAGTACGGGCACGTCCATTTCCCGGGCAAGCATCTTCAATCCTCGGGAAATCTCAGTGATCTGCTGTACGACGTTGTCGCTCTTTGCCTGGGTAGGGAGAATGAGCTGGAGGTAATCCACGATGATAAGGCCGAGTCCTTTTTCTGACTTCAGTCGTCGGCATGTGCTTCTCATCTTGATGAGGTTCGTTCCAGGCTGGTCGTCGATATAGATAGGCGCCTTGCTGAGCTTCTCGATGCCGTCCCGAAGCTTCATGAAGTCATCGTCCTGGAGCTTTGCCGTTCGGATCTTCCATGAGTCTACATAAGATGCCGCTGAGAGCATTCGGGTCGTGAGCTGGTGCGCGCTCATTTCAAGAGAGAAGATGGCTACCGATGTGCCAAGTTCTGCTGCGTTTCGCGCCAGGTCGAGGGCGAATGATGTCTTACCGACTGAAGGTCGGGCGGCGAGGATGACCAAGTCGGACTTCTGCAGTCCTGACAGCTTTGCATCGAGATCCCTGAAGCCCGTGGGTACGCCGCGCATGGCATCGCCGGCATTGTGGAGCTTGTCGAGCGCTTCCCATGCCTCATGGAGAGCGTCTTTCATTTCGACGAACTTTCTCGTGCTTCCTCCTTTGTTTGCAAGCTCGTAGACCTGCTGCTCTGCCTTGTCCAGGATATCCTCAAGGTCTCCCGACTCTTCGAATCCGAGGGCTGCAAGCTTTTCAGATGCAAGGATGAGCCTTCGCATCATGTACTTTTTCTGAACGATCTCCGCATAGTGGACGACGCTTGAAGCCGAGGGGACCGTATGCACGAGCTCTGCCAGGTATGCCGCACCGCCAGCCTGTTCAAGGATGCTCCGTTCCTCAAGCTTCGTCTTGAGCGAGAGAATGTCGATAGGGTCATTCTTCGCTGCGAGCTCGATCATGATGGTGTAGATGAGCTTGTGCTTCTCGCTATAAAAAGAATCCGGACTGATCACGTCGTTGATGTCGTAGAGCGCTTCCTTTCGAAGCATGATTGATCCAAGAACCGCCTTCTCGGTGTCGAGACTGTGCGGTGGGACTCGGAGTTCCTTACGGATGTTGTACGGTGATGCTACTGTTTGCGCCATATGTGCATCATTGTACCTTTCAGCCCACCTGAAGCCAAGGTAAAAAAGTCCTCAATATGTGGCAAAGCTGTGGCTATCTTGTGGACAGCAGGGAATCCTTCAGATAAATGCTCAAACGTGAAGCTATAAGGCTTATGATTATGAAAGAAAGCCCGATTATGAGGATGTTCTCGGAAACGAGGGTCATGAAGCGCCCGCCCTGAATGCTGACGGCCGTAAGGATTATGATGAAAATCCAAGCCAGATTCGAATACGAAGCGGTGGATGCAAGGGTGTTCTGATGAAATTGAAATCCGGGCGAAAGATGGCTGTACTCATACTGGTGTCGGATGAGTGACGGAATATGGATCTTTCTCAGGGTAAGTCCCGTGACAAGTGCCAGGGCATACAGGCAGAGTTTGAGGCCGGTAATGCCTACGTCCGGAATGATAAGCCG
This sequence comes from Minisyncoccota bacterium, assembly GCA_036405975.1. Classification (GTDB taxonomy): domain Bacteria; phylum Patescibacteriota; class Minisyncoccia; order Phycocordibacterales; family CAIZLB01; genus VEQN01. The sequence continues at coordinate 22,150 of DASWWM010000032.1, forward strand.
TTCCATCATCGATGCGAGCGACAGCACGTATGCGAATAGGCCGATGACCGCAGCGGTAAGCGAAAGAAGGTTAATCCTCGAAAGCATCACGATCTCATGCTTCTTAAGCTGGTGGTCCTTTAGGCAGAGAATGAAGAACGAGTTGAAAATGAACGCTCCTCCTGCGCCGAGTGCAAGGCCGACAAGTTCGAATGCGTAAAGGATCGATTCCATTACTCCTGATTATACCCTAAATATCTGCTGGCCATCGGAATTATCGACAGGCTCGTACCCTTTGCCCCGAAGTTCTTCTCGAAGCTTATCTGACGTGCTCCAGTCTTTCGATGCCCGTGCCGCTTTGCGCTGCTCTGCCAGTTCAAGAATGTCTGCTGGCAAGTCAGGGTCTGCGAGTGCCTTCGGCGCATCAGGTGACTGGTCGACATGTTCTTTGAGTCCGAGTCCGAATACTTTGTCGAAATCGTATAGGGTTGCAAGCTTTGTGGAGGGGTCAATGCTCTTGTCTTTCAGGAGTTCCCATGCGAAGGCGAGAGCTTTTGAAATGTTAAGGTCATCGTTTATTGCTGCAGCAAAATCAGCTTTGTATTTCTGATCAGGCGAGGCATCGCTTGCAGATGGTTCAGTAACTGCCGCTGAGGCTTCGCGGCTGATCTGCAAAGTCGCATCCTTGAGTCGTTCAAGTGCCACGCCGGCAGCAAGGACCGACTCTTCGGTGAAGTTGATCTGCGTTCGGTAGTGCGCTGTCAAAAGCCAGTACCGGTAGGTAAGGGGAGATATCCCTTTTTCCATGAGAACTGGAAGCGTATAGAAGTTTCCGGCTGACTTGGCCATCTTCTTTGAATCGACATTTAGGAAGCCCGCATGAAGCCATGTATTCACGAATGTCTTGCCCGTTACGCCCTCTGATTGCGCAATCTCGTTTGTATGGTGGGGGAATATAAGATCGCTGGCACCTGTATGGATGTCGATTGTCGGACCCAGGGCTTTCATGGCCATTGCCGAGCATTCGATATGCCAACCCGGTCGTCCTTTTCCGAAAGGAGCTTCCCAGAACACCTCGCCGTCATCCTCGGAGTGGAACTTCCAAAGAGCAAAGTCCTGAGCGTCATCCTTCTCATACTCATCCTTCGCCACTCGGTGGCCCTTCGCAGAGTTTGCGTCCGCGGCATCGCTCGTGACAGCTGCGCTGCCGGCTCCGTGGTCATGGCTTGCGTCGTCGCATGAGAGATTCAGCTGAGCAAGCGCGCCGTACCCTGCAGATTTCTTAATAGAAAAATAGACTCCGTCAGATGTCGTATATGCGATGCCTTTTCCGAGAAGAGTTTCGATCAGAGAGATCATC
>DASWWM010000033.1:0-38016 GCA_036405975.1 Minisyncoccota bacterium
TGACTCTTCAGACCGAGAAGGAAACTCTCGAGACCCTGTCCCGCATGCTCATCGGCCTGCTCGGTCACTACGGCATTCGCGTATATCCGTTTAAATGGGATTGTGCGACGGTCATGGAATCTGAATTTGCTCCTTTGACGGCAAGACTGCAAGGGGAGCGGATGCGGCCGATTCTTGAAGGGAACGGCCTGATGGATATCCATGGATGGGTGGCCGCAAGAAAAATGGAAGGCCTTGGTGTCTCTGTTTTCTCTGCTTTGTGGTCCTATTTCTTCGGCTGGGCTTTCCAGCTGGAGAGCGGCATGGGCGCCGAGGGTCCCGTGGGAAAGGTGTCTCTGATCCTGCCGTTCATCGGCAAGTCAGAGCAAGATGGCACGTTCAGGCCGTTGGCTTTTCATCCAAGGTTCGGCGAGCCTGAGGGCAATGGCCTTCTCGTGCTGCCCGTATCCCAGGTTCATTATTCGGTTTCTCTCGATCATTCGGGAAAACCGAAATTTCCGCGTCCGTGCATTGCGGTGTATCAGCCGTCTTGATGTCGGCATGCAGCATCAGCTGCGGCTCAGGCCCGGTCTTGTCATTGGATTCAATCCAGTGGCCAAGACCGGGCCTTTTTTCATTTGAAATTCATATGGGCCCGAACGGCTGGACGGAATCTATTGGCATGCTAGCATTTATATTGGGTCTGCACCGGGTCTCCCGAATGCAAACTGTCTTTGACAAACAAGCAACCAACAAGGCCATGAAGGGGATTCTTTCTTCTTACGGTTTAAGTGAAATGGTGGCGAGCAGTACCTTCTGGGTGCTTCTCGTCATTTCGGTATCGGTCTTTCAGAGCTTTCTGATCCAACAGATCAAGATCGCCTGGAAGGCAACCATGTCGTCGTATACGCTCGGGGAAATCATGTCTCGCAGGCTTCCTGTGATCCTCATGCTTGCCCTGCTGTTCGGATGCATCCTGCTTGCGAGCATGGGAGTGATGAGTCCGCCTCGTCATCTTGCTCGCGAACATCAAACCCGTTTCGTCGTCCCGACTCAAATCGAAGTCGCCGGCGACATCAACCAATAAGCCTTAACAATCGAGCTTCCGTACCCCCCCGACGGAAGCTCTTTTTCTTTGCATGCACCCGCTGCCGATTCAAACTAAAATGCCCGCATTAATGCGGGCATTCATGTCATGTCGTTCTGGCCAGTTACTCTGAGAACTCCCTGTCTATCTGATTCATTTCCGCATCGGTATCGGAGTCGAGGACCATGTCGAGCTCGGCTTCTATGTCCGCATCCGAGCTTGTGGCCCGCTGGTCAGGCGATGCAATCTGGCTTTCAGCGGCAGGCGTTCCTGGTTCCATGTCTTGCGATACGTACTTGTATGCGAATACGCTTACTCCGGCCAGGATGAGTACGAGCACTGCCAGTGCGGTCTTGTTCGTTCGGGCGGGTGATGGGGCAAGGTTCGGATTCAGATTATTTTCGAATGGGTTTATTGGGTCCATGTTTGTATGAGTGATTGGATAAGCTTTACCTGTTTAGTTCGCCGTAGCCGACGCGCTTGCTGTCGATGTCGCATTTCTCTTCGGTGCGTATGGCTTGAGAGCGAGGAGTACCTCCTTGTATGCCTGTGCAGCCGCCTTGATGCTCGCTTCAGCGGTTTTGACCACGCTTTTGAGAGCTTCTTTTGAAGTCGAAGATGCATTGAGCTGTTCGAGCGCTATCCCTTTCGTCGCTTCGATGTCCACTTTCGCTTTCGCGAGCGCGATTTGGGCTGCTGCATGAAGATTCTGCAGGTCTGCTGCGATCGTGCCGGATGCGACAACTTCATTTACCCTGATGCTGATTCGGGCGTCTGCTTTCGTAATGCTTTCCACATGCCTTGTCAGCCGTTCGTATACGTTCGTCATTCGGTTCTCGATCCGTACCTTGGCATCGGCTGCAAGCTTCTGCTTTTTGTCATCCTTCCTCACCTTTAATTCTGCAAGAATTGCGTCCTTCTTTGCTCTCACCTCGCTCATTCTTTCAGCCCTATTCTCTCTGAATGACTCAACTCTCAGTCTTGCTTTCTCGATCGCCTCAGCTTTGCTGGTGGAGGCGATGTCCCGTCGCTCTTCTCGCATATCCTTTCGGCTTTCCGCATTGATGCGAAGCTCTGTCGTCGGTCGAGAAGGCCTGCTCGGCCTGCTTGATGATGCGGAGTCCTGGGCGAATGCAGTCCCTGAGATGCTGAGCGCTAATAATGCTGCAAGTGCGACCGCATTTTTCGCACCGATTCGTATATGGTTTTTGTTGGAAGTGTTTCTCATGTCGAATTAATTAAGTACGTGCATATTATACCGCCTAAAGAATGGCAAAAGAGGGGAGTTATGCACTGCCGAAAGGGAATTCATGAAAGTCGTTAAATAAAAAGCGGCGCGAGGAACACATCATGTTCCTCGCGCCGCCAAGCGCCATCTCATTTCGACGATACGGAAGATGAGAGCTTCGGGGCAACGAGTGACTCGAGTCCCCATGTCTGCATGACTTCTTCCTGCCTCCCTGCAAGTTTCCATTTGATCTTGCTTATCCTGAATGAGGTATTTCTGTATTGCAGAACTCTCATTTCTGGCAGGAACGCCGATACAGTGAGCACTGCCGACGTTCCGGAGCGGATGATGCTGACGTTCTGGTCCGGTTGGACCGTATACGTGCAAGGGGTCTCGCTCCCATTGTTCATTGCCAAGACTTCGAAGCTGCTGTTTCCCGGCATCTCGATGTCGCCGTTAGCAGTTACAACAAGCTCGAACTCGGCAACGACCGATGCCTTGCCTGTCTGTCCGTAGACATGTGTCGTCTTTGCTGATGACAGGGACCAATTTGCGGTTCCGAACTTCCAGAACCGATGCTGTGTGCTTTTTGATTTTGTAACGATAAGGCGTCTTTCATTCTCTGTCCCTGTTCCGCTGTCTTCTGCAATCGATACATATGATGGTCTGACGTCTATCATCGATCCGTTCTTCGTTGATGAAGGGAAAGAAGCAAGCACATTAAGTACCGACTCTGATCCCGTATCGCCAATATACTGAACGGGTATTTCGAAATCAAAAAGGTGCTCGTCAGGCATCTCAAGTGATGCGATCGTGGTTGACCCTGCCGTAACGATAAGCCTATTTGGCCATGCGGAGGTATGCGGGCTGAAGGTAAGGGCGATGCCTCTGGCAGACGATCCTTTCCGCAGGCCTGTCAGCTTTATGGACGCAATCGGGACTCCGGGAATCCCGTGATCCGTATGGATCCGGAAGTTCTGGCTGGTGACTTGATCGGCCGTGGCCCGAGTGCGTTCTTCCTGTGCGCTTGCCATGGCTGCCATGAATGCAAGCAGCATTGCTATGGTTCTTGGAATGTTCATTGGTTCGGTTCTCCTGTATGTCTGTTGTTGGTTGTCTGGCGGCAGGGCACATGCCCGACCTTTGTTCCGCCAAAACCATAGCACGCTGCCAAGGTTTGTTCAATTGGCCCGATAATGCTACATTGGATTTCTGAAAGGCGCGGCGCATGCTGGCAGTTTCTGGGAGAAACGAAATGCGCATGCGCCGCGCCGACCAAGCAATGAAAGCAATCAGCCTCAAGAATATCGCATACGAGTACGCCGAACGACCGATCTTCACGGACGTCAATTTAAAATGCGTGGACAGCGAGAGGCTTTGTATTCTCGGAGAGAACGGGGCAGGGAAGTCCACTCTTCTGAAGATCATCGTCGGCCAGATCTCGCTCGACTCCGAAGACGACAACGGTGTCATGTCAGGAACAATCGAGAAGACCGGGCATATCCGTTCTGTATATGTGCCCCAGGAATTTCCTCACAAGAGCATGACTCTCACCGTTGATCAGTACATCGAAAAGGAGGCCGCAGTAAACCTCACAAAGAAGGTCTACGCTATCGCGAAGGAACTCGGTTTCGATGCTGAACGGGCGCATGACTCTGTCTGCGGATCATTCTCCGGAGGGCAGCAGAAGATTCTCGCTCTTGCCACGGCATTCGCATCAAGCCCTGACTTTCTGCTTCTCGACGAGCCCGAAAACCATATCGACATCGTCAGCCGAGTCGTCCTCATCCGAATGCTCAATGAGTTCAGGGGAGGCATCATCTTCATCTCCCATGACCGGCTGCTTATCGATTCCATTTCAACAAAAGTTGCCGAGCTTGCGCGAGGCGAGATTCATGTATCAGAAGGAACGTACGATGACTATATCGAAGACAAGATGCAGCGGATCGGAGGGATGCAGCGAGCATACGATGCCGAGACGAAGCGGATCAAGCAGCTTGAGACTGCTGTGGTGATCATGCGACAGAAAGCTATCCGAGGAAAAGAAGTATCTGCATATCACAAGAAGAAGGCGGAGCTCGACGAGCTCAAGAAGGCTCATAAGGAAACAGGGCGACCGGACGACAAGAAGACTGCCATCAAACTTTCTGGCGCGACAAGCGGGCTTCATGGCGGAAAGCTTCTTTGCCGGGTGAAGGACGGATCATTCAGATATGAGGGCCAGGGAAGGGACTTGTTCAGGGACGTAAGCCTCGAGGTTCGAAGCGGAGCGCATATCGCACTTCTCGGAAGAAACGGAGCGGGCAAGTCATCATTCCTTAAATGCCTTACGGGAGAACATGCCTTCACTGAAGGCGAGACGACGTGGGCTGAGGGCGTGAAGTGGGCGTACTTCGACCAGCATATGAAGTTTGACTCGGGCGCCAAGCCTGTCGAAATCGTCATGGAAAAGCTTAATTGCTTCGAGGTTGAGGCACGGGCGGCGCTTGGTGCCATGCGTTTTGATCTGAAGAAGATGAATACGCCGATCGAAGGACTCTCGGGAGGGGAGCGGATGCGTCTGCGGTTCGCATTGGTATTCGGTGCCAAGCCTGACTTCCTGATCCTCGACGAGCCGACAAACCATATCGATGAAGTCACATGGGAAGTTCTTCTGTTTGCGTGCAAGCAGTCAAAGAGCACGATTCTTCTCGTCAGCCATGACTACGAGTTCATCCAGGAGTTTGGACCAAGCGTCTTCTGGATGATCCAGGGCCAGAGCGTCGTCCCTCGATACAAGGAACTCGGGGATCTCTTGGAGGAAATGGGAGGAGGCCCTGCAAAGGCAGCGGCTGAGGAATAGGAAGACATATGAAATTTTAGTAAAGGAAAGTAAAAATCTTGGCAAAAAGCCGGGATTTTTTATTGAAAATGCATTTTTCGCTCGCAATAAATTTCAGGGTATGCTATAAGAAATTCGAATGCGCGTCACTGATGCGTCATGATCTTCGACAGAAAAAACCAAAACTAGAAAGTCAAAACCGTGAATGCGACTAAGGAAAAAGAACCGTTTCATATTCAGAGACAGAAAGCATCCCAAGTCCTTAAAATGATAAGCCTGATATTTGCCAGGGAACGTTTTGCCGAGCATCCGGACAGACCGGTCCTTCTCGTTCAGAGAGATGTTCCTCCGGAGATGATCCTCAGACGGATCATTCAAAATGAGACGGCCGGTCTCCGGGCCCTGCTTCCTGTCGCGATCATACTGTTCGTCCTCATGATGTCTTGGCTCTTTGCTTCTTTCCTGCTCCCGCAGGCTGGCTGGCTCATCCTTGCTTTTCTGGCAATCTCAGTCTGCCTGCTCTATGCGTCAGCGGATCATTTTAATCGCAAGTTGGGCGAGGATGAAGAATGGGTCGCAGGGCTTTGGGCATCCTGGAAACAGTCTCTGAGGTCTGTCCATATGTTGGAAAAGCTGACCGCCGGCTCTCTGAAGTTGCTGGAATCAGAAGCCGCTCTGCAGAAGCAATTGGAAGAGCAGATCAAGCATGGCAGCTGCAAGACATCGATAGAATTTATTTATCTGATCGAGCGAGTCTTAACCGGCCTCATGATTGATGCGTTCAGGAATAGCGACGAGAAGGGCGCACTGACCCTGCACGAGTGCGCGCTGCTGCTCAATAAGAAAACGCCGCCTCTGGAATACTTTAAGGGAGAGGCGAGAAAAACCCTCTAGTTTAAGGGTGACAATACGCAAGCGGGCTGAGAGGAATTCCTCTCAGCCCGCTTTTTCTATTTCCTCTTTTCCCAGATCCGGACTGCTTAGACCTTGAGTGAATTGAGGATCATGACGAAGTCCCTGATCAGCTGGTCATCCGTGCTGAGCCAGTCGACGGAAAGGGAGTAGATCTTTCCGTTTTGTTGGATGATGACAGTCCGTCCTTCATAGAGGCCTGACCAGTAAAATTCGTATGCTTCCATCCCGCCTATCTCGGTCTTTATCAAAGGAGTCATTGCGACATTCCATGTCGATTCTGACTGCGCGATTTCCTCGATCGACTTGTTGTCTATGTTGTTTTTGATCTCGATGAGGATCTTGTTCGGTCCTTCTCCTGGAATCTCCTGCGGTCCGTCAGGGTTTCGGGGAATGCTCTTTGTGAATGTCAGCGAGAGTTCCGCTGGGTTCTGTACCGGAGTGCCTTCTTCCTTGATGCTAAGTGAAGACGGGTATTCGAATGCGATGCCGAACTCTTCATTCGTGTACGGAACCATGCTGTCCTTCCCGGATGGGATGCCTGACTGCATGTCCGTTCCTGTATCGGTACCCTGCATATTGCCCATTGATCCCGAAGGGGCATCTACCGTCGTTGCCGCCGCTGCGAATAATATTGCAACGAAAATGATGACTATGACCGTTGCCGAAGCCGGTTTTAATTCTTTTTCCATATGGTGCTAGTATATCACTGCTATCGAATCGTGCATGAAGACCTCATGATCAATATCTCAAAGCTTTTTTCAGGAATTCTCGAAGCGTCGCGTTCTCTGTCGGCGACCTCTTCCGACATGCCCGCATATTCAGTTCGGGTCAATGCTCGCGCAAAGCATATTCGCATTTCTATCGGCAGGAAGGGCGAATGCCTGGTCACGATTCCCAAGAGGGGTCTGAGGTCATCGATGCTTCGCCAGGCGGAGAAATTCGTCGAGTCAAAGAAGGGGTGGATTCTCGAGCATTCAGAGAAGGCAAGGAGGCGCGCAAAGGCCATTGAGGAACAGGAGTCTTTGCGCGCCGCTGCCTCAGATACCCCTCCGAAAAAATATTCAGAAAAAGAATTGCGAGAGCTTACGCGAACGATCGTCACGGAGCGACTCGCGCATTTCAATATGATGTATGGATATGAATACAAAGACATTCGCATTAAGAAGATGACAAGTCGGTGGGGAAGCTGCTCGCGAAAAGGGAACCTGAACTTCAGTCACAAGCTCGCGCTTCTTTCTCCGGAGGAACTGGACTATGTCGTCGTTCATGAGCTTTGCCATCTGGGAGAGTTCAACCACTCCGCAAACTTTTGGAAACTGGTAGAGCGTGCCGTCCCGGATTACAAGAGGATCAGCAAAGGCATGAAAGGACGACTGTTATAGGTAAGCAAGCTTGGTATTTGTCACCAGAAAGACGCGTGTGTCTGTTTGTGAAATAAAAAAGCACCACGTTTTTTAGGCGTGGTGCGATGGGGGGGCGATCTTACGCTGCGACGGCAAGCTTCACAAAGTGCTCTTGGAGCGCCTTGATTGAAGTCACCTTTGCGGCTTTCGGATGGGTTTCGCGAAGGAGCGGCAAATGTCCTTCCGACGTGATGATGATCAGGTTTGCTTTATCCTGAACTGTCACATCGTCTGTAAGGATGACATCTGCCTTGGCGGGCTCTTTCTCGGGTTTTACCGAGGGGTGATGACGCATCATCTCGAGGATTTGGTCTTTCCGGGCTGGATTGACCATGACATGGACTTTGTGTTTTGCCTTTGGGCAACTTGCTGTGGCCATTTTCTTACTCTGCTCCTTATTTGTTGGTTACTGTATTCGATTGTAAGCCCCTTCGGCATGGCTATCCATGAGTCAGGTAACTGTACTGGGGTAAAATTGTACTACTGATATTGAATGTGTCAAGGTACATTGAATGTTAGATAAATTAAATGCCCGACAGCGTTTTTCGCTGTCGGGCTATATGATCTTCCGGATGTCAGGCCTGCAGCTCGACTTCCATCTGATATGCGGCAGAGTCAAACCTGGCTTCCAGCTTTTCGATAAGGCTGATGCCTTTTTTCGTAAGGCTGACAAGCACTCTTCTGCGATCTTCCCGATCATGGGTGCGCTTCACGAGCATGCGGTCTTCGAGGTGGTCAATCATGCCGGTCGCTGCCGCTGTAGAATGTCCGACCTTTGTGGCGATTCGCGTCATTGTGTGCACCTCGTGCGCACGGATCGACCTCATCAGCAGGTATTGCTGCATGCTCAGGCCTTCGCCGTGCAGCAGCACATTAACCCTAAGCAGGTACTCGATCTCGGCAAGCTCCATGAATTGACGGAATGTCGGATGTTTCCCCAATCTTTCTTCCGGTATTGATGTTGTTGGTTGCGTTCTCATTTTCCTCATTGACCTTGCGAAGCAAGGATTTGGTCTCTGTTCCTGTGGTTCCGGTAAGGGAGCCATTGTGTCTTTCCGCGCTTACCCGCGGGCCGATAGCTGGCAGCACTTCGGATTGCTCCTGGTGCCCTGAGCTTTTTGAATCTGCGGACGCAGTTCTCATCTCAGTCAGGCGGCTTACTCTACCTTCAACGTATGGGCTGAAGGCAGGGCAGGGAGGAATGATGTCGTCCGCTCTGCTCTGCCTTCAGGTGCTGAAAAGAACCGTTTTACATACGATACAACGTATTTTCTATTTTGCAAGGGTTAATTGCAGATTTGATTGACAAAATAAGCAAAGCGAGCTATTATATTCAAGTAAACAACTATTAGTTTTTCGCCTACATTTGCGCATAAAGTCTGGATGGGTTAGACGGCATGTGCACAAGCACTGCACGTCCTTGGGATATGCGTCGCTGGAGTTAGTAATACAAGGCTTAGATCTAATCGATTTATTTTGTTTTACGCAACTTCAACAATATGAAAGACAATTTCAGCGCTCGAAAGGGACGCGACTCATTCGGCGGTCACAAGACTGCTACATACAAGCCGGCGGGAGCACGACCTCAGGGACGTGACTTTTCTCCGCGATCATCGGCAAAGCCTTTCTCTCCACGGGGACGGGCATCTTCAGGATACGACCGCGAACCGTCAGCTACATCAAGCTACGGATCGCCTCGATCATCTTCTTATTCATATGACTCATACTCATCTTCGGCTCCTCGGGTTTCTGCAGGATCAGGCCGATACGGAGGATTCGATTCAGGACGACCTGCTCCGCGAGGAGGTTTTGGCGGATCATCATTCGGTGGCGGCTCTTCTTACGGAGGCGGACGCTCATCTGGAGGACGGGGAGGGTTCGGAGGGGGAAGCTTCAGCCGAGGCGGATCTTCATTCGGCCGATCCGGCGGTAGCCGGTTCGGAGGAGGAAGCCGATTCGGTGGCAGCCGAGGACGGTCAGGAGGAGGAAATCCTCACATGGTAGACGGATTCGATATTCGAAAGTTCGTCAACAAGGTTGATCCGGCTGCAAAGAAGGACGAGGCTCCTGCATACCAGAACAAGCATACGTTCAATGACTTCCAGATCGACCAGGTCATCAAGGACCGAATCGGTCACAAGGGATTCGTCACTCCGAGCCCTATCCAGGACTCTGCCATTCCGCCGATCCTCGAAGGGCGAGACGTTGTCGGTATTGCGAACACCGGAACAGGAAAGACCGCAGCGTTCCTTATCCCGCTCGTCAACAAGGTGATGCTTGATCCGAAACAGCAGATCATCATCCTCGCTCCGACGCGAGAGCTCGCGATCCAAATCGAAGAGGAACTCCATATCTTCATCAAGGGAACGAAGATCTATTCGGTGTGCTGTGTCGGAGGTGCCAATATCCGACGACAGATCTCAGAGCTCCGATATTTCAATAACTTCATCATCGGAACTCCGGGACGAATCAAGGACCTCATCGACCGAAAGAACATCAAGCTCGCTGAGTTCAACACTCTCGTTCTTGACGAGGCTGACCGAATGCTCGATATGGGATTCATCGACGACGTCCGATTCATGGTTACTCGAATGCCGCAGGTTCGACAGACGCTCTTCTTTACAGCGACCATGTCAAAGGAAATCGAGCGACTCATCCATGAGTTCCTCAATGACCCTGTTCGAATCTCTGTGAAGACAGGGGATACGTCAAAAGACGTTGAGCAGGACGTTGTCCGAACCGCGTCTGGAAAGACAAAGATCGAGACGCTTCATGACCTTCTTTCTCAGCCCGAATTCACGAAGGTCCTCGTATTCGGAAAGACAAAGCACGGAGTTGAAAAGCTCACTTCGGAAATCGTCGCTCTTGGTCACAAGGCCGGATCGATCCATGGAGACAAGAATCACTTCGAGCGACAGCGAACGCTCAAGACATTTAAGGATGAGAAAATCAACATTCTCGTGGCGACTGACGTTGCCGCGCGAGGTCTCGATATTCCGAACGTTACCCACGTGATTAACTACGAGCTTCCTTCGACATACGAAGACTACGTGCACCGAATCGGACGAACAGGACGAGGAGGAAAGCAGGGCAAGGCTCTTACATTCATCGGGCGATAAGCGACTGCTGAAGCCGCATTCCGCATCTTGACGGTGCGCGTGCGGCTTCGCGAGAGATTAAAAGGCCGGATATAGCACTTTTGCTATATCCGGCCTTTTGCCTGCTCTGTCAGATTTCCGGGCACATGAGCAAGGAGGGAGGGAGAGGGGCAGCTTCAAGGGTGCGCTACTTTCCAGCCTGTGAGCTCGTCGAGTCTTTCGTCTTCACCGCTTTCATCACTGAGTACGTATTGCTCTGTGCCAGGACCTGGAAATTTCCGAATACCGCATCGAAGCTCTTCCTGGTCATGGGCTCAAGCTGTCTGATGGCAACGACGACGATCGATCCGCCGATCTCAAGGTGCTCGAAGGCCTCGCCGAAGAGTATCCAGTAGAACTCCTTGCTGGCCTTTGCCGGCAGGTTCGAGACGATGAGGTCATACTGCTTTCCGTCCGGGACATGCGAGAATCCGTTTGACAGATAGGTCTTGACGCGGGCGTTATCCACATGGTTTGCAGCAGCATTTTTCATGCTGTACTCAACTGCGACGAAGTCCTTGTCGATCATCTCGACACTTGCTTCCGGGAATTCCTTCGCAAGAACGATGCCGATCGGTCCGTATCCGCAGCCGACATCGAGGATCCTGGTTGCGCTCTTTGCCTCCGGATTTCCCGCAGCGCTTTTCTTCATGGTTCCAAGAAGCAGGCGAGTGCCCTCGTCTATTTCTTCCGGACAGAATAGTCCCCATGTTGTCGCGAACTGAAGCTCATGTCCGAGCAATTTATCCTTTATTTCCTTGTCTTTCTTGAGCTCTTCGAGCGGTATGATTGGCATGCATGTAATAGTACATTCACTGCAATGCATCGGCAACTTCCTTGAGTCGATACTTCTCATGTACTAATATGTTCCGAAGCAGATGGGTGTCAGGGCGTCTCGTTGTGGACGACTTTGCCGCATGCATGCCGATGTAGCTCAGTTGGTAGAGCGCGTCCATGGTAAGGACGAGGCCGCCGGTTCAATCCCGGCCATTGGCTCAGAAGAGGAGGATTTGTAAAAAGCCCGAAAGTGTTAACTGGTGCATTGGACTATTGAATTTTCTGCCAGAGTTTATGTATAATGTACCCATCGTGTAAACGGCACAAGCACCTGGCGCCTGTGCCGTTTATGCGTTCCGGGTTTTCGCTTTCGGGATGCGAACCTCGAATGCCGTCACTCCTCCTTCGCAAGATGCGGTCATCTTTCCATGGAAGTATTTCTCAAGGGAGTACTTGCTCGATGACAGCCCTATGCCGCATCCGCTTCCGTGTTTCGTCGTGAAGAACGTCTCGAATATCTTTTCCATGAGATCGGTCGGTATGCCCTTGCCGTAATCCGTCACCCTGATTCGAGTGTGCGACCTGTTTTTGAATGCGCTGATGCGAACCTGCCGAGGGAAATCTCCTGTTCCGGACTCGACGCCTTCGTAGGCGTCGATCGCATTCGAGATGAGGTTCGCGATGATGTGGCAGAACAGGGCCTTGTTTCCGTAAAGCGCAATCCTCTTTCTTTTTGCGTACTGCATGGTGACGCCTGCCGCCAGCGCTTTTGCCCTGAGCAGATCTATTACCGATTCGATTTCCGCCGGCACGTCGAAAAGCTCCTCTGCGTTTGTAAGCTGCATGTGCTTGCGGGCATTCGATACGAGATACTTTAAACGCGCGACCGTCTTCGGTATGTGCTTGTTGCTTGGGAGGGATTTCCACGCCTCCGCATTTTCGAGCTCTATCCAGAGGCTAGTGAGGGGAGATGATATGTCATGAAATATTCCGCTTGAGATCCTGCCGAACTCGATCAGTCTGTACATGGCCCTGACCTTGTCCATCTGTATGTCCCTCATGCTCTTGAGCTGTTCGTCGGTTTGGATGTCGATGCTTCTCTTCGCTTCCCAGAGCCTCTTCTCGGAAAGCTCGATATCCGCCATGAGCTTTCTGCTATCGGTGAAGAGAAAACCCTCGAGCGTGGCAGCAAGAAGTACCAGGATCGATGACGCTGCGGCGCATTCAATTCCGAAGTCGATACGCGGATTCGCGAGCAGATATGCCAATATTGCCGCCAGGCATGCCACCGAGCTTAAGGATGCGGCATGCAAGTATCGCTCCTTTGCAAGTCGGGATTGGGCGCTTTTGTGTAGGCTGCTGATCTTCTCCATTGTTTTTCTTCTGTGCGAGACGCCCTCTTTCGATGCATAATCCCGCACTCAATCTGAGTCGAGCATTGAGTGCGGCATATGAACCGTGTGCTTGGCTGCATTTGAACACAGGGAAAGTTCGACAACTTTCCGGATGTAATTGTGCCTTGTCGGGATGAAGCCCTGATAAACTACTCCTGAAGGCGTCACTTCGCTCTGTCGAGCTTGTATCCTCGGCCTGGCACCGTATGGATGTACTTTCGCGGTCCCTTCTCGATCTTCCTGCGAAGGTTCCGCACATGTGCCTCGATGGTATTTGAGAACGGATCAGAGTCATTGTTCCAGACGTCCTCGAGGATCTCGGCTCTGCTGACCACCTTGCCCGGCTTCCGTGCCATGCACTCGAGCAGGAGATACTCTTTTTTCGTCAGGTAGACTTCTAGTCCTTCGCGTTCTACGCGCTGCAAGTTGGTATCCACCGTCAGGTCATCGAGAGTGAGGATGGATTCCTGGATTTGGTACGGCCTTCTGGTCAGGCTCTGAATCCGCGCGACGAGTTCGGCGAATGCAAAGGGCTTGACCAAGTAGTCGTCAGCCCCGGCGTTTAGGAACTGCACTTTCTGATCGGGACTGTCCAATACCGATAAGGCGAGTATGGGGCAGGTGATGCCGGCAGTCCTTATTTCCTTGCAGACCTCGATGCCGTTCTTGTAGGGCATGAGGCTGTCCAGGATGATCAGGTGGTATTTGTTGGTCCGCGCCACGTACGAGCCGTTCTCTCCGTTGTCTGCCACGTCTACTATGTATCCGGATCCGGACAGGTTTCTTTGCAGGCTGTCCCGAAGGGTATCGTCGTCCTCTATTAGCAGTATTCTCATTTTATTATTGGATTTTGGGTTATGTGGATTTCGGGTAATGGCTTAACTGTATGAGATGCCGAATTAAATAATAATCAACGCCTATTCAAGAAATGGTAAAGAAATCTGGCCGTATTGTTGAAAACTTGGAGAGGTGAGGGGTGGCATGAACGGCGGCTCCGAGGGAGGCTTTTTGCCCCGGATTCCCTACGGACGTTGCTTTGTGCGGCAATTGCACAATTCCCATTTCGTGGTATCATTGCAATGTTCGTAGTTCTCGAAGCCAAGTACGCGTTTGCGGTAGTGGGCAAGAGGGTCGGCTATGGATATTTATATCAAAACGCAAAAAGTACCCTAAATGGCAATCAAATTGTATGTTGGAAATCTCGCTTGGGCGACGACTTCTGACAGCCTCAAGGACGCTTTCTCACAGGCAGGTGAAGTTCAGTCAGCAACTGTAATGACTGAAAAGACAACTGGCCGATCACGAGGCTTCGGTTTCGTGGAAATTGCCGATGAAGCTGCACAGGCTGCTATCGACATGTGGAACGGGAAAGAACTTGATGGACGAGAGCTCGTAGTTAACGAGGCTCGACCTATGACTGATCGACCTCCTCGACGAGATTTCGACCGAGGTGGTGACCGAGGCGGAGACCGAGGAGGTTTCCGACGAAACTACTAATCTCTAGTGGTTGCGTTCTCCGAAAGGAGACACGTCAAACGAGAAGGGGCATTCCGAAAGGGGTGCCTTTTTTCGTTGCAGGGTTCCGCCCCTTTTCTGCAAAAGGCCTGCATGCGATACAATGCACGTATGCAAACGGGAGAGCTGAACGGCTATCATTACATATATAAGCCCGGCCAAGAGCCTTCATCGAAGATTCTTCTTTTGCTGCATGGCACAGGAGGGAGCGAACTCGACTTATTGGGATTCGCCGAAGCGGTTGATTCGTCTGCAGGAGTCATAAGCCTCCGGGGAAATGTATCCGAAAGCGGACATGCACGATTCTTTAGGCGTTTGGCCGAAGGCGTATTCGACGAAGAGGATGTTGCAAGGCGGTCAGGTGACATTGCTGCTTTCGTTAGGTTGGCAAAGGAAAAGCATGGCTTTGGTGATGCGGAAATCATCGCAGTCGGATTTTCAAATGGCGCCAATGTTGCATCAGCGGTACTCGCTCTTCATCCGGGCACGCTTGATGGTGCAATTCTGATGAGGGCGATGGTGACCGTCAGGTCGCCTGGTATTCGTGCCGCAGACCTTACCGGCGCGGCTGGTCCGAAGGTTTTGCTGCTTAGCGGCAAAGAAGACTCTCTTGTGCCGAAGGAGAATGCTATCGAGCTCGGGTCAATTCTGTCAGAACTTAGTTCGCGTCCCATTGCACATGTATGGCTGGATGCAGGTCACGGCCTGACAGGAGAGGACTTGGCACAGGCAAAAGAATGGCTTACTCTTAATTTTAAATAATATGCCCACTACCCACGGAATTCATCATGTGACCGCGGTCACTGCTCATGCGAAAGAGAATGTCGATTTCTACACAAAGGTTCTTGGTCTGCGCTTGGTCAAGAAGACGGTCAATCAGGATGATGTTTCCGCATACCATTTGTTCTATGCTGATGCGGTCGGCAGTCCCGGAACCGACATGACATTTTTCGACTGGAAGCATGCGGGTGCACGACAAGAAAGTTCTGATCAAATCAGCCGGACATATTTCAGGGTGAATGATCCTGAAGCGATAAAGTATTGGGATGGCCGCCTGAAAGACAATGGCATCGAGTCTGTCCGGGAAGTCATGCTTGATGGCAAGAGCTGCCTGCTATTCGAAGACAGAGAAGGGCAAAGGCTTGGCTTGGTGGACGATCTAGGCGCAGAATTCGAAGGGAAAGTATGGATCGGGTCTGATCAATCTTCCGCAGTTCCTGAGCAATTTGCCATCAAGGGTTTTTTTGCTGTCGAGCTTGCGGTCCAGGATATTGAATCAGTCGACTCGATGCTGGTCGATGTGCTGGGCTGGGAGCAGGCAGGCGAGTACGACCAGCCTGAAAGCGGACGAAAGGCGCGGAAATATGCAATGGACGGCGGAGGTCCCGGCCGGGAAGTGCATGTCACGGAAGATCAGTCTGACAGTCTGAGAATGTCTCTCGCCGGCACCGTGCATCATGTCGCGTTCCGGGTCAAGGACGAGGCGGAGATGCTCGAATGGATCTACAGGCTGGAAGAGACAGGAGTGCCTCACTCTGGAGAAGTCGAGAGGTTTTATTTCAAGTCATTGTATTTCAGAATCACTCCGGGCATACTGTTCGAGATAGCCACGGATGGTCCGGGATTCTCTGCCGACGAGGATATCGAGCGTCTCGGAGAAAAGCTCGCACTCCCTCCGTTTTTGGAACCGCGACGAGCCGAGATTGAAGCGGGTCTCGATCCGATTCTGTAAGACATTCCAGTACTGCTTCTGCACCCATACATATATATGAATCAAATAGACCAAGATCAGAATCCCAACGCTGGACGAATAGCGGAAATAGAAGCCCTTATGTCCGAGGCTGATTTTTGGAATGAGAAGGACAAGGCACAGGCGATCCTGAAAGAATATAACGACTTGAAGAATGGGGCTCCTGCCGGCTCCGGACCATATGACGCCCTCGGTGCGGTCGTCACGATCTTTTCCGGAGCCGGCGGAGACGATTCCGAAGACTTCTCGAGAATGCTCTTCGAAATGTATTCCAAGTATATCGCTCGACAGGGGTGGGGAGCGGCCATCGTCCATGAGCACCAGAATGATCGGGGAGGATTCCGAAACGTCACATTCGATATCAACGGACGGAACGTATACGGAACGATCAAGCATGAGTCTGGCGTGCATCGACTCGTACGACTCTCGCCGTTCAATTCGAAGCAGCTGAGGCATACGTCGTTCTCGATGGTCGAAGTCGTCCCGAAATTTGAAAAGCAGGTCGACTTCGACCTCCCTGAAGACGAGCTCGAGGTCACATTCGCGAAGTCCGGCGGTCCTGGCGGCCAGAATGTGAACAAGCGGGAGACCGCCGTGAGAATTGTTCATAAGCCGACAAAGCTTTCCGTGCATGTCACGAGCGAGCGGTCTCAAGCTCAGAATAAGGAAAAGGCCATTGCCATTCTCAAGGGAAAGCTCTTCACTCGTCTTGAGGAAGAGCGCATCGCGAAAGAAAAAGGAATGTATATCAGCAAGACGACTGACATCGAATGGGGAAATCAGATCCGCTCATACGTCCTTCATCCGTACAAGATGGTAAAGGATCATCGGACGGGCCATGAGACAAGCCAGGTGGAAAAAGTTCTCGAAGGCCACATTGAGGAATTCATTGAGGCTGAAGCGAGCCTGAATTCATAACGTCAATCACTCTTCATAATTAGTTATTGTCGGTATTCTTCGGTTTTTGATATAATCGGTACCATGCTTCACTTAGATAAAGTCTCCAAGAAATACAAGGATGACTCCATCGCGCTAGACGGAGTGACCCTGCTTATCCAGCCAAAGGAATTCGTGTCGATTGTCGGTCATTCGGGAGCCGGAAAGACTACTCTTCTCAAGATGATCCTTGCGGAGGAGAGGCCTTCTCACGGAACGGTCAGCTTTGAAAAGATAGACATTCACTCTCTCGGAAAGGGTGACATGAACGACTACCGACGAAGGATCGGAACCATTTTCCAGGACTTCCGGCTTCTTCCCGACAAGACCGCATATGAAAACGTAGCATTCGCCATGGAAGCCGCAGGAAGAACTGACGAAGAGATCGCTTCGGACGTGCCTCATGTACTCGAACTTGTGGACCTCGGACGAAAGCTTCATAGCTTTCCGCATCAGCTCTCGGGAGGAGAGAGGCAGCGAGTCGCTATCGCGCGAGCCATCGTGAACCAGCCGGACATCATCATCGCCGATGAGCCGACAGGAAACCTGGATCCCGTTAACACATACGACATCATCCAGATCCTTAAGAAGATCAATGACCTCGGGACGACCATTCTCCTTACTACTCATAATACGGGAATCGTCGAGCATCTCGACAAGCGAGTGATCACCATGCAAGGAGGAAAGATCGTCCACGACACTGCGGGACTCGAGCATCATATGCCCGGAAAGGGCCATCATTCGGAAGCCCGGTCATCTTATCAGCCTGTAACATCAAAGAAACACTAATCATGATCTGGACTAAAATCAGAAGGACGCTCAGGGCCGGATTCGTAAGCTTTTGGAGAAACGGATACGTATCTCTCGCATCAGTGCTCATCATGACGGTGACGCTCATGGTGGTATCGTCAATCATGTTTGTCGGAGCCCTTCTCAACTCGACGCTCGATAACATTCGAAACAAGGTCGACATCAATATCTATTTCGTAAAATCCGCAGTCGAAGAAGATGTGAAGCTGCTCGCGGACCGGATTCAGAGCCTTCCGCAGGTGGAGACAGTGGAAATCGTCACGAGCGACCAGGCCCTTGCGGCATTCAGGGAGAGGCACAAGGACGATGAGCTCACGCTCCAGGCACTCGACGAGCTGGGATCAAATCCTCTCGGGGCAAGCCTTAATGTAAAGGCGAAGGATCCTTCCCAGTACGAGGCCATCGTAAAATTCCTCGAGGATACTCGAAGCAATAATGCGGCAGGGGAATCGATCATCGACCGGATCAATTATGCAAAGAACAAGGAGGCCATCGATGCCCTCAGCAGGATCATTGTCGCGTCCAATACGCTTGGAACGGTAGCTATCGTATTCTTCGTCTTCGTATCCATCCTGATCACATTCAATACTATCCGACTCGCCATCTACATCTTCCGAGAGGAGATCTCAGTCATGCGGCTCGTGGGTGCCAGCGAGATGTACATTCGAGGCCCGTTCGTAACGGTCGGAATCATGTACGGATTCGTCTCGGGAGTCCTCACGCTCATTATCCTGTATCCGATCACATACTGGATCGGCCCGGTCACTGCCAATGTCGGCACGGGACTCAACCTCTTCTCGTACTACCTCAGCAATTTCCCTTCGGTCTTCGGAATCATCGTCGGATCGGGCATGGTGGTAGTGGCGATCTCGAGTTTCCTCGCGGTCAGGAAGTACCTCAAGGTTTAATTACATTCAGCTAACATAAAACATATGAAATATCTCATCGGAATCATCGCAGTATTGGCAATCGCAGGAGGCGCATACTATTTCGTGACTCAGACATCTCGGGTACCGGAAGGCGTAGAGCAGGCCGTCGTCTCAGACGAGGGAACTGTCCCTTCTGATTCCGGCACTGGGTCATCGGCGGCAACAGGAACTCCTGTAGCGGCATCTGACCGGGTCGCTATCGCGAATACGACTCTTGTCGCGCAGAATCTCGATTTCAAGTTCACGGGCTACGGTCCTGGAGGAAAGCAGCATACCGGAACGTTCACGTCGATCACGACAGGTGATGTGAAGACGGGCGAGAACGGACTTCCAGTATCTGGCAAGGTGATCTTCAAGGGAAACACCGTGGTCACTGATACGGCTGCGGTAGACAAGCATCTCTGCTCAGACGATTTCTTCAACTGTGCAAAATACCCTGAGATCGTATTCGAGTACAAGGGAATCAGGGAAGATGCTGCGAACTCCTCGTTTGCGGTCACTGGTGCGCTTACGCTCAACGGGGTGACAAAGGACATCTCGTTCCCAGTCAAGCATGCCGGAGCACTCGCATTCAGCTCTGACTTCCTTCTCGACACGACGCCGTTCCAGCTCAAGTACGTCGGTATCAACAAGGACGTTCGGGTTCAGTTCTCATTCGACTTCGCTCAGGATCGATAGCTGGCAAAGCGAAAATTGGATTCGCATAACAATAAAAAAGAATCCCACCAAGCCCGAAGGCGAGGTGGGATTTTTAATCAGGCAAGAGTCCGGGAGTCAGATCTCGTCGCGTTGGACGAATCTGCTTCCGACAAAGTATCCCCAGTTGACAGGAACGAGTCTTGTCGTCGGCTTGATGATTCCCTGAGGACAAACTGTCCATAGCCCGTCATACTCCCATGTTCCAAACTGGCTGAAGCGCGAAGCTGCGCCCTCGCCAAGGTATGTCTTGATCGCATTGCGGATCACGAGTCTGTCTTCCCTGTGGATATCATCAGTGTCAAAGGTTATCACCGCCTCGGTCTTCGCATTGAAGCAAAGCGCCTGGACCCCTTTGGTTCTGACTGCTCCTGCATAGACGGCTCCGCGTGCCTGTGCGGGCAGGTTATGCCTCTCTTCGTCACCGACTTTCAGCCCATTCAGGCTGCGCAGGAGACCTTGGTTTTCCAGGCTCAAGCGATATTGGATGAAGACCGTGCCGGAATGTTTGGATATGCCATTCTCTCCGCATGGGTTGAAGATTACGATTGAGGCCCTGTAAACGGCCGTGCTCAAGAGTGTTTTTTCTGTCGTCGCTGGGCCTGTTGGCACGAGCGGTCTTGCGTTCTGCATTCTATCTGTCCTCCTCTAGGTTTGTTGGTTACTGAGTAGGGCGCCATCGGCGCCTGCTTAACTGTCCTATATTTAACGAGGTCTCAGAATCTGAGTCCTATATCTTAATATCACATTTATTGAGATTTATCAAGTATCTGGATGCGTCTGGCATTGAAATGAAAAGGCCCGCCAACCACATACGGGTATTGTATGAGAGGGTCGGCGGGCCGGGGTGCCGGAAGGGTCCGGTGCTTGGTCCGATGTGATATTTGCCGTTACCACAGGAGGGATTTGGGCACGACGACTGAGGTCAGCGTCTTGTACTGCTTGTCCTCCGGATACCAGAGGTGGATTCCACAGTATGTGAATCCCGGTATTTCCTTGAGAGCCAGTATCTCGCTCTCACATGCCTCCAGGATCTTCTTTATCGATCCTGATTCTCGTTGGGCCGAATGCAGGACGGTCCTTTCGTGATAAGTGCTGTAGCCTTCCGAAGAAGCGTTCTCGACTTGCTTTGCTGCAAAGCCGTCGGGGATCTTGGGCTCGTCGTCGCCCCCGTATTTCAGGATCACAGCAAGCCAGTGAGTGACGTTCAATTCGGGAGGCACGAATCCTTCCTGCCCTTCTTGCACCATGCCTATCTTGAGCATGAGAAACGTGTTCGTTTTCATTAGAATGTATGTTGTGCGGGTTTTTTGCGGCCCAGGCGAATGGCTCGCTGCCATTCCTTTTCCTGTCCCTTCTGGGCGCAATAATGTCACAGATACTCTTGCGCATCAAGTCTTTCGAAAAGATGACGGTACGATAAAATGTAGATGCATGAAATCTTCTAAAAACCATAAATACATCTTCGTACTAGGCGGCGTAATGTCAGGAGTCGGAAAGGGAATCACTACCTCTTCGATCGGCACCATCCTCCAGGCCAAGGGATACTCAGTAAACGTGGCAAAGGTAGATCCGTATCTCAACGTAGATGCGGGAACGATGAACCCCACCGAACATGGTGAGGTTTTTGTTTTGGACAGCGGGCTCGAGACCGATCAGGATATGGGAAACTACGAACGGTTTTTGAATACCGACCTTTCGAATGCGGACTATATGACCGGCGGCATGGTTTACCTGGATGTGATCATGAAGGAGCGGGCGCTTAAGTACCGAGGAAAATGCGTTGATGCTATTCCTCATATCCGGGATGAGATTGCACAGCGGATCATCAAGTCGGGCGAAATCGCACAGTCTGACATTACAATCGTCGAGATCGGCGGAACGGTCGGAGACTACCAGAGTGCCATGTTTTACGAGGCGGCTCGGTACATCAAGATCAAGAATCCGGGCAATGTTCTCTTCGTGATGGTGACGTATATGCCGGTGCCAAGCAAGATCGGCGAAATGAAATCAAAGCCAACGCAGAACGCTGTGCACCAGCTCCAGTCGTATGGAATTCAGCCTGACTTTATCATCGGTCGGAGTGAAGTTGCCATAGACCAGCGACGAAAGGAAAAGATAGCAGTCTCATGCAATGTTCCGATGGAGAACGTTATCTCTGCTCCTGATATCGAAAGCATTTATGATGTGCCGCTTAACTTCGAACGGGACAAGTTCGGCGATGCTGTAGAGAAGGCACTCAAGCTCAAGAGCAAGGCCGTGGATCTTTCGCAGTGGAGGTCATTCGTGAACAAGACCAAGAAGTCTCGAAGCGAGGGCAAGGAAGTGCACATCGCAGTCGTTGGAAAATATTTTGATACCGGAGACTTCGTTCTTTCCGATGCATACGTATCGGTTATCGAGGCTTTGAAGTTTTCTTCATATTCTATCGGCGTAAAGCCGGTCTTGCATTGGATGAGCTCGAAGCAGTTCGAGACTGATCCTGAAACAGGGAAGGCACTTTCACAGAAGCAGGCGGAGGCAAGGCTCAAGGAGGTATTTGGCGGTGCGTACCAGATTCCAGAAGGGGAAATGGAAGAGCGAACTGGTGCTGCTCGAAAGGTGAAAATCGACGGAATCCTTGTGCCGGGCGGCTTCGGCGAGACGGGAATCGAGGGAAAGATCTCGGTGATCAAATATGCTCGGGAGAATAAGATTCCATACTTTGGAATCTGCTACGGCATGCAGCTTATGGTTATCGAGCATGCTCGAAATGTTGCGGGTCTTGCAGGTTCGCAGACGAGCGAGATCGATCCGAAAGCAAAGCATCTGGTCATCGACATCATGCATCATCAGAAGGCGCTTCTCGATGCTGGAAAGTACGGCGCATCCATGAGGCTCGGCGGTTATGCATGTGCTTTGAAGCCAGGAACTATCGCTGAAGAAGCGTATACGAAGGCGGGCTGGACTAATAGGCTGGCAAAGACTTCGCAGGCATACGAGACGGCAATGGGCGCTTTGAAGAAAGGAAAAACTACGGCGGGAGCGAAAATCATCATCGAGCGACATCGGCATCGATATGAAGTGAATCCAGAATACGTCGAACGGGTGTCTGCGTCAGGCTTGGTATTCTCGGGAACGTCTCCTGACGGCACGCTCATGGAAATCGCCGAGCTCCCTCGAGGCAAGGACAAGAAAGGAACAGGAAAGGGCGAGCATCCATTCTTCCTTGGCGTGCAGTTCCATCCTGAATTCCTTGCTCGACCCCTCGATCCTCATCCTATTTTCACGGAGTTCGTAAAAGTTTCTGCACAGAAATAAACGCTGCGTCGGTGGGGCGGAAGAGTCATTGAAAGTGAATATCTTCATCTTGCGTTTATGTTTGCGTGATATAATCTGTGCATTACAAGGCTGCGCAAGCGGCACAAATTTCAAAAGCATATGCCAAAAGGTGTACAGAAGGGAAAGGAGAAGAAGAAGCCAAAGAAGACAGCAAAGAAGTAGTTTTCAAAGATCCGCCGGCTGCGATTGCAGGCCGGCGGATTTTGAATTATTTATGCAGATATAACAAAAATGTTATATCGGGATCAGGCAATGAGGGTTTTCAGCCGCTCACTTCACCCAGTCTTAATCTTGTCTTACTCGTACCGAAGGGCTTCGATGGGATTGAGGTTGGCCGCGCGGCGAGCGGGGTAATAGCCGAAGACGATTCCGATGCCGGCTGAAACTCCGAATGCGAGAAGCACGGAACCAAGCGAGATGGATGTCTGGAGAACGCCGGTCAGGCTGATGGCCCACGATATGAGCCCTCCGAGAATGACTCCGGTCACTCCTCCGACGCATGTCAGGACTATGGCCTCGATCAGGAACTGCTTGCTGATGTCGGAACGATTGGCACCGATGGCCTTCCTGAGCCCGATTTCCCTTGTTCGCTCGGTGACGGTCGTGAGCATCATATTCATGATGCCAATTCCGCCCACGACCAGCGAGATGCCGGCCACCGATCCGAGAAGTATGGTGAACGTATTGGTAATGCTCGAAGCTGTCGCCACGATATCAGCTTGGTTGAGAATGCTGAAGTCTGCGGCTGTCGGATCGCTGATCTTGTGTCGCGCCAGGAGCAAGTTGGTGACCTCTTCCTGCAAGGCAGTCATCGACTCAGAATCATGCGCCTGGACATTGATGATCGATACGTAATCTTCTCCCGCAAGGAACTTCTGCGCAGTGATGAGCGGAATGAAAATCATATCGTCCTGGCTCCCAAATCCAGTGCCCCCTTTCTCTTTTGTCACGCCTATGACAGTGAAGACGCTATTGCTGATTCGGATGGTCTTGCCAATGGCGTCAGCGCCTTCTCCGAAGAGGTCGTCTCTTGTGGTCGGTCCGAGAACCGCGACGCGCGACATGCTCTTTGCATGCTGCTCCGTTATGAATGACCCTTCTGCGACTTCGATATTCTTAACTCCGGGATAGTTCTGGTCCACTCCGTTCACGCTCGTATTCGTATTATTTCCCTTGGTCGTGACCTGGTATCTTCCTGAAAGTTCCGGGGCTACGGCTTTGGCAAGGGTGATTTCGCTTGCGATGGCTTCGGCATCCGCCTGAGTCAGCGTTCTTGATGAGCCTCGGCCTGAACTTACCTGCGCACCGGGCGAGGCTCTTTGTGCGCCCGGATACACCATGACGAGGTTCGAGCCGATCGACTCGATGCTCGACTGGATCGAGCCTTGTGCTCCTTGTCCGATCGAGACCATGGCAATCACCGAGCTGATGCCGATGACGATTCCAAGCATGGTCAGTCCGGAACGAACCTTGTTGGCCGAAAGGGCGGTGTATGTCTCTCCGAGTATGTCTTTTGTTTTCATATGGGTGTATTTGTGGTTGGAATTGAAAAAGAGAGAAGGGGAGGGCTACTCCTTGGCGATAGAGTCAGCATGTTCCTCGGCACCCGGGTGTGCATGTTGCTTATGATGCACTTTCTCGGCTTTGTTCTCGGTATGCGAATCCAGATGGACGCTTTTTCGTCGCTGGTGGCTTCGAGAGTCTTCGAGGATAACCCCGTCCTTTATGACGATGATTCGGTCCGCATGTTCCGCAACGTCTCGCTCATGGGTAATGAGGATGATGGTCCTTCCGTATTTTCGGTTCAGCGACTCGAATGTTCCAAGTACGATCTCGCCGGTTCTCGAGTCGAGGTTTCCGGTCGGCTCATCGGCGAGAATGAGGCTTGGATTGTTCACGAGTGCGCGGGCGATGGCAACTCGCTGAATCTGTCCTCCTGAAAGCTGGTTTGAAAGATGATGAAAATGATTCTCATCGAATCCGGCCGCGAGGAGTGCCGACTTTGCCCGTTCCTCTCGTTCGCTTTCATTCACTTCGGCATATATGAGCGGCAGCATCACGTTTCGAAGCGCCGATGTTCGGGGAAGGAGATTGAATGCCTGGAATACGAAGCCGATCTTGTTCCTCCGTATATGAGCGAGCTCGTCCTGTCCGTAGTCTGATACATTCTTGCCGTCGAGAAGGTATTCGCCCGTTGTTGGGGTATCGAGCGCTCCGAGGATATGCATGAGGGTGGACTTACCGGAACCCGAGGGTCCCATGATGGCTACGAACTCGCCGTCTTCAATGGTAAAGCTGACGCCCTTCAATGCCGTGAATGGTTCTGCTCCCGACGTATATGTCTTTGTTATATTTTTCGCTTCGATCATCGGTCGGGGATTATCGGTTTGTTCTGAATGATCCTCCGCCTGCAGGCATTGCTCCTCCCGTTGCCCGTACTGCATTGCCGCCTCCTGCGCGGGCTCCTGAACCGAAGAGCCCGCCTGAGCTCTGCGCCGTCGCAGTCGTCGAATTTCCTGAGTCAGCAATCGTTCTCGTCACCACGAATTCTCCGACCTCGAGTCCGCTTGTGATTTCTGTGTATGTATCGCTTGAGTCGCCGATCGTGACCATCCGCTCGACTGGGGGATTCTCAAGGGCGATGCCGTTCGCATTCATGACCATCATGCCGGCGGCTGCTCCGGTGCCCATCGCTTCGCCCGATGCGCCCCCTTCGAACCTCGCACGCCGATCTTCGTTGCCCATTTGCGCGATTTCTACATACTTCTGATTCCCTCGGGTCTTGACTGCCGCAACGGGAACGAGAAGGACGTCAGCCTTGCTCTTCGTGGTGATTGTCGCCGTGACGCTCATGCCGGGCTTGATCCGTTCGTCCTCTGTATCGAATGCGATCTGCGTCGTATAGCTGACGACGCCTTGGCTCACTGTTCCGACAAGGTCAATGCTTGCGACCGTTCCTGTCGCCGTCACGTCTTCGACTGCGTCAAATGAGAGCTCGACAGGCTGCCCAACCACTACGTTGGCGGCATCGATCTCGTTCAGCGTGACTTCCGCGATTTTCTGCTTGGTGATGAATGTTCCGATGCCATTGCTCGCCGAATCTCCGACCTTGGCCGTGAGGGAAGCGAGCACTCCGTCAAACGGAGCCCTTACGAAATAGTCCCCATACTCGAGCTCCCGCTGCCGGACGCTCAGCTGCTGAGACCGGACATCGAGCGGATCCGCGCCTTCCTGAAGGTCAATGAGCGCCTCTTTCTTCTGGTTGATATTCCGACCGGCGGTCGTGACGGTGTTCTTTGCATTCTCGATGCTGGTCTTTGCCGAAATGAGAGCATTGAGATTCGAATTGTTCTTCGAAATCCAGCCATTGATCTCGTTCAGGGCAGCGGATGCATTTGTCGCGGACTGTCCCGTGACGCGAGCCTTTATGTAGTCGGCAGCGATGGCCGCATTCTTGAGGGATTCGCTCAGCGTCGATGCCATTGAATGCGCCTCGGTCAGGAGGCTGTCAGTTGTTGCGGTCGCATTGCTTCTTGCGCTTTCCTTGTATGCCGACTGGACTGACTTGTAGTCGTTTGATGCAAGGTCGAACTGGACTCCTGCGGTATTTCGGTATGACTGGGCGCTCGCCGCCATGAGGGCAGGGCTCGCATCGTTAAGGAAGCCGTCTCTCGAGTAGAGCATATTGCTCATGCCGGAAATGATGGCAGGAAGATCGATGAAGCTGCTCGAGACGGCCGTCAGCGCATCCTGATATGCCTTCGCAAGATTCACTTCCGCTTCAGCCTTCGCCTGAACCGCATCGTCGATGGCGTATTGTGCCTGGTTTATGTCAGTGGCATCCGCAGGCTTTGTCGTCTTCTGGAGAGAGAGCCTGGCTGTCTCAAGAGAGATGGCGATATTTTTCGTATCGAGCTGGGCAATGACATCCCCAGCCTTCAGCTCCAGTCCGGCCTTTGCATTGATCCGGATGATGTCGGCACTTGCTTTCGCTTTGAGCTCGATCTGGTTGGAGGCGGAAACCTGTCCCGTTCCGATGATCGTGTTTTTGAGCTCACCTCGGGCAACTCGGGCGAGGGCATAGCGCGTTTCTCCGCTGCCGCCGAACATCGCTTGTGCGAGCTGGTATCCTCCAAAGACAAGGGCCACAAGCGCGATGGCGCTTATGACCTTATGCTTCTTTGCGAAAGGGAGGATCCTACCGGTAATGACTGATTTGCTCTGCGAATACGCTCTTTTAATGTAATTCATGTGGGTGCGGCCGCCGGCCTGAATATTTGGTTTTATATGGGTATGGGAAAAGTATAGAACAGGTCAATGGTGAAATCATGAAGAAAATGCGAAGCGTGCCTATGATTGACTTTTTAACTAAAATATGGTAATATACAGCCACTTGTTCGTTATGGATAAGTCGTTCCCTGCACCGAAAGGTGGGGAATAAGGAGGCTAAGGATTTCCTCGTCCAAATCCATGCACATTAGAAAGGTGCCGTTATGGCTATCAAACTAGAAAAAGAAGACAAGTTCAATCTGAAAGACGGTCCGGGGCTGCATGCTCTGCTCAACTCGCTCAGTCGCCCTCCGCGTTTGCCGCACAACGTGGCAAATTCGGACGAAGCTACTGCTGTCCAGTTCAGCTATGAAATCGGACGCACGACGCGCACGTTCTTCGCCGCCATCTATTCGATGGAACGCGAAGACGGTTCCGGAGAGCGATGGAATATCACCGGCAGGGTCGTATTCGACTGCGATTTTCCTTTCCGGAAGTTCTGTGGTTATTACGACCATGCGAAACGCAAAGGGATCATGACAATCATCAAGGACTGACTCACTGTGTTCTTCCGCCGCATCCAGGTAACTCTGGATGCGGTTTTTCTTTCCTCGGCGTGGGTTTTCCGCATTGGCACGGCTCTCTTTCTCAGGCTCGGTCAGCCCTTTCTTTCTGGACAGGAGCAGGCAAAAGGACAGCTTGATTTTCAGGCCTTTTTAGGGCAATATATGACGTACATATTTGGAGGGCAGGAAGCAAAGCCGTTTGGGCGCTTCCTCGCAAGGCAGGACCGGAAGGCCGGGTCTGCGACCAGCTGCGGCCCGTCCCATGTATGGAATACTGCCCGATCGTCTAATGGTAGGACATCCGGTTCTGGTCCGGCTAATCGAGGTTCGAGTCCTTGTCGGGCAGCTAGCAAAAGAAAAGACGCATAAAGCGAAAGCGATGTGCGTCTTTTCTTTTGTCTCGTCGCGACACAGGATGAGAAAGCCGGAGCGAAGCGGCTATATGAGCCGCTGGATTTGTGCGGCGAATTGCCGCGAGTGAGGCGGGGTCGAAGGGAAAACTGCGGAGCAGTTTTAACCTGCGACCGAGTCCTTGTCGGGCAGCAAATAAGAGCGAGGTTATTGCGCTTGAGATGCGTGGCTCAGCGAAATCATCGGCAATAGTCTGTGCAACGCGCAGCAATGATTCTATGAAGTTCAAACAGCGAACACTCAATCAATTGGCGGATATGGTCTGCGGTAATTCAGAAGATCCTTCAAAGTCACGTTTCAAATATCGGAGTAGTAGTCGACTGACCGAATTCTTCCAAGACTGTGATACGGATTATGTGCATGATGGCTCGACGCGTGCTGTCTGGGTAGCGTCAGTTCTGGAAGAAATCCTGACAGCTCCATCAGATGGTCCAAACATCCCCCCGACAATCTTCCAAGCAGTTGTCCGCAACCTTATGGATCCAGCAGATGCAACTAACGAAAGTGCTGATCGAACCGAGGCCCTTGCGACCCTGAATGTTGCACTTGGCCGAGAAGGGTTTGAGGCCTTTTACGGAGAAGGAGGCATATGTTATGTGCGTCATCTGAAAACAAATGTAGTCGCAACGGCATCAAATCCTCACCGTCCACTCTCATCAAGCGAGCGAGAAAAGCGTGAGGTCTTGGCCCATTATCTCCAAATCGCTTCCGAAGACGAGCTAATTGAGCAAGTGCTTCTTCCATTATTCCGGCAGCTCGGATTCCGTCGTGTTACGGCAGCTGGACACAAGGACAAGGTGCTAGAGTATGGTAAAGACGTATGGATGAAGTTCACACTCCCAACCATGCACGTACTCTATTTCGCTATTCAGGCAAAAAAAGATAAGCTGGATGCAGCAGGGATGACAAAGAATGTAAATGTGGCTGAGGTGCTCGCGCAGATTCGCATGATGCTCGGACACATGGTTTTTGATCCTGAAATCAACAAGCGAGCCTTGGTGGATCATGCCATTATCGTCTCTGGTGGGGAAATCACTAAGCAAGCACGTAATTGGCTAGGGGAACAACTGGATGCGTCAAGCCGTAGCCAGATTCTTTTCATGGAACGTGATGATATTCTCGATCTCTATGTCGTCAACAATGTTCCGCTACCTGAAGTTCTTGTGCCTAGACCAATGTCTGATTTTCCCAAAGAAATATCGGTTGATGATATACCTTTTTAGCCCTACCTCCTTGATGCGGGTATACGGTGGAAATTTACTGGTCGGGTGTCGAACAAGGCGCGCCGTCCGGTGTGGGTTTTACATCAACCGAGGCTTACAAACTCGCCAGATCCTTGAAAGATAATTTACTTTTAATTCATAATTAATTGAATGGCTTTTTGCTACGATGCATCAGTCTTAAGACTTAAAAATCTGACCAGTTAATTAATTCCAAGTGAAAGAACTGATTTGCGAAGCAATAAATAATCGAAATTTTGTTGAATTTTACTATGAGAGTCACTACAGGTTCGTCGAGCCTTATACTCTCGGCGTGAGCCGTAAGGGAAAATGGACCTTGTCGGCATTCCAGATAGAAGGAGAGTCTTCTTCTCGGTCCGTTCCTTGCTGGGGTCTGTTTGATTTAGATAAAATTCATGATTTGCAAATTTCAAATCGAAAATTTCTTGGCAATCGGGAAGGGTACCGGGTCGGCGATTCCAGAATGGTCAGCATTTGCTGCGAACTTTAAGCTTGGTCTCGATTTCTTAAATAAGAACGAAGGGGCGATACAGGGAATATCGACTGTGGTTTTGATCGGTGTCACTATCTACAGCGTGATGCAGGCGAAAAGAACGGTGGACGAAATGGAAGAGGCGAGAAGGTACGAATTTTTGCCAATACTTGAATTGGAAGTGACGCCTTTGGGTTCCGATAGAATAAGGATTACCGTCACTAATATAGGAAAGGGGCTGGCAAGGGAAGTATGGATGCATTTGCCTATAGGAATCGATAAGGTCAGACTAAAGAATGCGGGGTCTCGCGGCACTCAGGAGATAATTATCCATCTTGACTCATCAAGGCTTCTTGGTATGGGCGAGGAGAAGAGAAGGATCAGGGTCGAATACATGGACGTTTTCAGCAGGAGGATAGTTTCAGAGGCTCTTTTCATTGCGAAAACAGCCTGCGGCGATCTGCAGACAGGTCAAGCGGAGATTGATACTTGGAATTTAATTTTGCCTAAGTAAGCCTCAGGCTTGATTAAGTACGCGTCTGATTAAATTATTTCAGAAAAAAAAGATATAATGAAGGAAAGTCTGCCGGTGAAATACTATGGAAAATAATAATGAGAAAACACCAGGAACCAACCTTGTTCAATTATTCATCGTCTTCTTTCTGGTCGGAGTGTTGGCAATGTTTCTCTTTGTCTCCACTGGGCACATCAAGCCGGATGTCTTGGCAAAAAAAGGAAAAGAATTCGTATATAAACTTACCCCGAAAGGAAAAGCTGATTACGAAAGAAGGGAAGAGATGGTAGAAATCGTCTGCCGTGAAAAGACTCGCCATACAAAGGAATCTTACGAGCTCTGTATCAGTTACGGGGTTGCTAATCCGAATGAGGTTTACAAAGCTTTGGCAGGGAGCGATAAACGTAAATGGACTGACTTGAGCGTCCAAGAACAGAAGGATTTTACTGATGACCTCAGGGCCGTGATCAGGTTCGGTAGGACCTTGCAGCAATTCTCGGACGGGATGCAGAAGTTGCAAATTAAGTAATCTGGATTTCTTCGATGTGGCCAAGCTTGCCGCTGGCATAAAGGCACATTCGGAAACGATCCTTTCTGAGGATGGGCGGCACAAGGTGATAGGAAAGCTTTCGTACTCATGCCAGACGGCCTTGCGCAATCTGGCGGTCATGGCATATAGATCACGAGTTCAGGCCACTGACGACCCTTTTCTTGATATAATCAATGGGTGGAAATTAAGAAAATTGGCACCCTGCTGCATGCGAACAATGTCGGATACTTTGTATCCGACCTGAAAGGCAACCTGATTCAACCCGAATGGGATGTTGCCGTGAAGGCCGCCGTAGGAATTCTCAGAAAGGATATTCCTGGCATTGTGTCGGTGTATGTGAGAGGCTCCGTTGCGACTGGCCGGGCTATAGAAGGAGTCTCCGATATTGATTTCTTTGTCATTACAAAAAAGACGACACGGGATGTGTACAAACAGCGAGCGTATGCCGGCCTCAGCACTCTAAACGAGAATTTTCCGTACGTGAGCAGGTTTGATGTCGGATACTATACGCATGAACAGATTCTGAACGTCAAAGAGAGGGTGCTTATCAAGCTCAGGGCAGTATGCGTACATGGAAAGGACATCAGTGGAGAAATCCCGATGCTTCGGCCGGGAAGGGATGTGTGCGTGACTTTGCTTGGGCTTGAAAAAGAAATTGAGCAAACAATGAGCGAGATTCAGGACGGATATTACACGTCTGAGAATACAAAAGCGATGTGCACGTGGATGATGAAGAGGCTCGTGCGTGCAGGGCTAGAGCTGGTTTCAGAGCGACAGAAGGCATATTCGAGAGACCTGTTCGTCTGCCACGAAGCATTTTGCTTGCATTATCCTGAACTTGAAAAGATATCTTACAGGGCAATGGAACTGGCGTTGTATCCTGAAGACGATCTTGGGCAGATAAAAGAGATGATTCGGAGTCTCGGTGGATTTCTGGTGCAAGAATCAAAGAGAATGGCTTTAATATAAAAAACCTACTCACTGCATTGCAGCTTTCGGTTTCATGAGAGAGCATCGAACAGCTTGCTCTCATTGGTTTGCAACTCTCTTTTTTGCCGGAGGGCTTTAAGGAGTTTTATTACGCTGTCCCGCTTGAGAATGCCGATCGCCTCCTCAATGGTGCAGTCTGTTCCGTGCGCATCCCTCCTGACAGGGTCATTTCTGAGGCTTTTTTCGATGATGTCGATTTCGTCAGTCGGAACCATGCTGTAATGCCGGGACCACTGAAGTGAGGCTGCAAGCAGGGTCTTGGCACGGCTTGAGTCTCCGCATAGCTGCACGAGCTCGAGAATCGTAGTCTTTTTATTCACAGGGGAAGATTCGGGAAACTGAAGCAGCGGATGGATTACAATTTTCATTTTGATATGCGGATAATGCATTTCGGTAAAAAGTGCAACCTTGACCGCCTCAGTCATCGAATCCCTTCCTGCTACAAGGCAAAATTCACTCTCGCCTGTTAATTCGTGCAGATATGCAATTTGGTGCATCCAGCAGAAGTCAGGATCAATCATTTTCTCTTCAACAACAAAGCCTGAGGGCCTTGCATGTCTTGAGAATATGACAGGGCGGCTGGTTATTTCAGCAACCAATGAACTCGAACGCCCAGAGAGCGCATGAGGCAGCACGTTGGCATCTCCCGGCCTGAAGTTCTCGTGAAAGAATGCTTCTTGCGTGGTTTGTGAAAGCGGGCTGTCGCAAAGCTTGCAGTAGAAGGTTCCGTTTCGCTCTCGAACGAAGTCGGATCGGTTCTGTGCCAAAACTTGTTCAAGCACTTCCTTAGGGGATTCAACTTTGCCGCACGAACAATGGAGTATTTCCATCGCCTTTCTTCCGCATTGCTTTGTTGCAAGCATCCGCTGAATACTGTCGGATACGAATCCAAGAAATCCGGGATCTTTGTCATGGAATTCGAGCCCGGCCGGATATGTGCCGAGCTTCGACATGTCTTCTCTGTATGTTCTCAATAAAACATCGTCAGCAATCGGTAATTTGTCCCGAAGGCTTGATGAATTGACCGACAGCACATGTTTGCTGCCAGTTATTCTTGCCAATGCGGCTACGACGAATGCAGTTGTCGCAATGCGAAAAGGCCTACCTGGACGGTAGCTAATGGGGAGTGATGTAATGTGCATGGTCTTTAAATCTGGGGTAATATTACATCCGATTTACATGGTGTCAATGAAAATTTCAAAAGAAAATATGCTTGATTTGATGGCTCGAATTGTGGATGAAATACGTGCTGGATTCGGAGAGGAGAGGCTTGTGTGTATCATGCAATATGGATCAAGTTTGGCGGAATCGGAGCGAATCCCAAACGACGTGGATATCCTGATTCTTGCCGACTCCTATCATCCTGAAGACCTGGCAGTCATTAGACGCCTCGGCAAGAAATACCCAGTTGACTTGTTTGTCGATTATAAAGATGAATTGGAGCAGAAGGGCATTGAATATTATCAGCGAGGCTGGCATGGCACTTATTTTATTGCCATTATGGCATGCGCTCGTCTGCTCTACGGACACAACTACTACAAGGAGGCGGCGTCTCTTTTGCCAGAGAGGACAATGAAGAGAGATTTGCTTTATAGAATTGAGGAGTATTTTTATCGACTTCAGAAAGAGTATGTTCAGGATGATGCCGTTGATTTTCATAAAGCCATAAAGCTTATTTCGAGAATCTGCACGGACCTCTTGCTCTTCTCGGGAGATCTTACGTTCGAAGCGCATCAACGGATTCATTATCTGGACATCATTCGCGACGAAGTTGAAAAGTCGGCACTGTTCGATGGCGAACTTGCTGCCAGAGTTAAGGGCATCCTTGTTTCCAATGACATTGGTCAGATTCCTGAGCTTGTGGGCGCATTGCACAAGCTGTATCTGGCATGCTTTGATAATTGGAAAAAAGGGGATATCATCTAGGCATGAAGGGACTTTATGTCGGCAATCAATACGTTGAGTACGACCTGTCTCCTGTTGGACAGGGAAAGAAGGCCGCAATATTTTTGCTCGGCTTGCCGGGTAGCCCTAAACGATATGCTGTATTTGAAGATTTCAAGAATGACGGTTTCGACATCTTCTTGCCACGCTACGAAGGGACGTGGGAATCCAAAGGCATTTTTCTTGAGAATTCGCCGGTGCAAGCCATCGACGAGCTTTCAAGCTTGATCCATTCAGGGTTGGACCTTGGTGGTGCGACTTATGCAGCAGACAGTATCTATGTGATGGGTGCGAGTTTCGGAGGAGGCGTCGCGCTTTCTATCCAAGACCATGATTTTATCAAGGGCGTGTGCGCATTGTCGCCCGTAGTCAGTTTCGCAGAAGTTGTCGGCATCGAGACTCTTGGTAAGTATCTCGGCGCTGCAGAGGCCGATCATTATCGATTCAATAGTGACCGGTGGGGTAAATTGATCAGCGATAATTTGTATTGCCCTTCAAAATTGACTTACCTTGATTCCACGAAGATCCTGATTCTTGCAGGGGAGGATGATGACCAAATCCTTGCCAAAAGCGTATCTCGGTATGCCATTGATCGAAACATTCAGCATGAGATTTTCGCAAGCACCGGCCACATCACATTTTCGCGTCTGACTAAAAGCATGGTCGATTTGATATTAAATTTCTTTAAGCAAAAGTAATTTTATTCGTGAATTACAACTCTGTCATAGAAAAGATAAAGAACGTCGGCGAACTGATTGCGGCTGATGCTGGCCGTGTTCCGGATATCGGAATAGAAAAGCAATGGCTAACTGAAAGGGATTTGTTTGTCGAAAGAGAGTTGGTCCGGCATGTATCCTCGCTCGATTCCAAGGCGAATTTCTATGCTGAGGAGCTTCATAACGAGGCTGTTCAGTCTGATAGCGTATGGGTTATGGACCCAATCAGCAATACCTTTAACTTCATACACGGGCTTCCAGGCTATGCAATTTCAGTAAGCCATCTGGTGCGGGGCGAGGCTGTTTTTGCTGCGATATACGATCCGGCTTCACGAGAGATGTTTACTGCGGAAAAAGGTACGGGTTCGTTTTTGAACGGAGTTCGGATATCCGTGAAAGCTTCCAGCGATGGGGCGATCCTGCTCGGAGGGGCGGGCAAGGAGGGCACCCTGGAACGTACGAAAGAGATTTACAAGTCCGGCGTCGTAAGGAACTTCGGATCAGTCGCATTGCATTATGCATATGTGGCATGTGGTCGGGCTGCCGCGGCGATCACTTTCAACAAGGATACGTTTCCGGAATTTGCCGGAAAATTACTAGTTGAGGAGGCGGGAGGAAGGTTCACTGATTTTTTCGGAAACCGGTTGTCCATTGTTCCAGCGGGAATTATAGCAACCAACGGAGACCTGCATGATTTCTATATCCAGGTGCTGAGTCCCAAAGACGTATCAATCAAAAAAACATGAACACATACAAAACCGTAAACGAATACATCAAGGCAACCCCGAAAGAATTCGTACCCAAGCTCAAAGAAATGCGTGCTCTGACCAAGAAGCTCATTCCGCAGGGCGAAGAGGTCATCAAATACGGCATGCCTGCCATCCAGCTGGGCGGAAAGAATTTCATCTACTTCGCCGCGATGAAAGGGCATCTCGGCTTCTATCCGGAACCGTCGGGAGTGAAGGCATTCGAGGCCGATCTTAAGAAAAAGGGAATCGACTATTCGAAAGGCTGCATCCGGTTTCGGTATGACAAGCCGCTGCCTGTTGGGCTCATTACAAAAATCATCAAGTTTCGGCTCAAGGGTGAAAAGAAGCCAGTCGTAAAATAATATTCTTGAATATGCAAAACCTACAATTTTCAATCGACATACGTGCTCCGAAGGAAAAAATCTGGAACATTCTTTGGGACAATGCGACGTTCCGCGACTGGGCCAACAATATTGATCCGGGTATGTATCTGGCTGGCACGCTGGAAGAGGGTGCCGAGGTTCAGTTCTGTTCGGCCAGTGCCGAGTATGCGGTCAGGAGCTTGGTGGAGAAATTCGTGCCAACCGAGATCGCGTCTTTCCGGCATCTTGCAGATACCATGAATGGCGGCACCGAGGAGAGGGAACATGAATGGACGGGCGGAGTGGAGAGCTATGCGCTCACGGAGCATGACGGTGTCACTACGCTCTCAATCTCATCGGGAACTCCTCCGGAACAGGTTGAGAATTTCAATGCAATCTGGCCGAAGGTTTTGGGACGAATCAAGGAGCTGGCGGAGGCCGGCGAATAAAGGAGGGGCGTTTGCTCTGGATGAGCCCGGACTGTAAAAGTCCGGGCTTTTTACCTGATATTGTCGCCGTATTTTGCTACAATCAACCCATGAGAAAACTTATCATGTGGAATGTCATCACGGTCGACGGATGTTTCGAGGGCGAGAAACCCTGGGACCTCGCTTTTCATGAGCGTATTTGGGGAAAGGAACTTGAGGACTTTGGCCGCGAACAGGTGGCATCTGCGGATATGATCATCTACGGGGAGCGCACATATAAAGGCATGGCTGAATATTGGACCAAAGCGGATCCTGAAAATGCCGAGACTGCGGCTGCGCTGAATGCAATTCCGAAAATCGTATGCTCTCGAACTCTGGAAAAGGCGGAATGGAATAATACGACTATTGTCCGCGATGCGGTCGTCGAGCTTGCGAAGCTTAAGGAACAGGGCGATGGGAATATGTTCGTATTCGGAAGCGGCATTCTTTCCGAGTCGCTCATGAATGCCGGTCTATTCGACGAGTACCGCTTGGCGGTCGCACCTGTGATTCTTGGCAAGGGAAGGCATCTGTTCACGGAAGGAACGGATCGTCAGAATCTGAAGCTGATCGAGTCACGGCAGCTTGAGACTGGCGGCGTC
This sequence comes from Minisyncoccota bacterium, assembly GCA_036405975.1. Taxonomy (GTDB): domain Bacteria; phylum Patescibacteriota; class Minisyncoccia; order Phycocordibacterales; family CAIZLB01; genus VEQN01. The sequence continues at coordinate 36,552 of DASWWM010000033.1, forward strand.
ATTCTCAAATATGCTCCGGCTTCACAAATCTAAATAATGCGAGCTCGCATTCGGCCTTCTTTGGTATAATCAAGCATCACTGAAAATATGGAAACAAATAAACGAAAGAAGGTATTTATAATTGGCGCCGGTCCGGGCGGGCTTTCCGCCGCGATGATACTCGCGCATCGAGGACATGACGTGACAGTCTATGAAAAGAAGCCGTATATCGGGGGAAGGAATTCTGCCCTCAAGGCGGAAGGGTTCACGTTCGACCTCGGTCCAACATTCGTCATGCTTCCTCAGGTATTCCGTGACGTATTCGCTCTTTCCGGAAAGAATATGGACGACTACCTCGACTTCAGGCTTTTGGATCCGCTGTACAAGCTTCACTATGCGGATGGACGGGAGCTCAGCATGCATTTTGACAAAGACAAGCTTAAGGCGGAGATTGCACGGCTTTTTCCGGGCGAAGACGCTTCGTATGATTCGTACATGAAATCGCAGAAGAAGAAATTTGACCGGGTCTATGCCTGCCTGGCGCTGCCGTACATGCGGATCTATCATTACTTAAGATGGAAGCTGGTGAAGGCGTTTCCTGTGCTTGATGCGACTGTTTCGGTCCATGACGTGCTTTCTCGGCATTTCAAAAGCGAGGACCTGAAGATCGCAATGGCGTTTCAGGCAAAGTATCTCGGCATGTCACCTTGGGATTGCCCGGGAACGTTCACCATTCTGTCATATATGGAACATGCATTCGGCGTGTATCATCCGATGGGCGGCGTGCACAAGATCGCCGAGGCGATGGCAAAGGTGTCGGAGGAGAACGGGGCAAAGATCATCACCGGTGCCGGAATCAAGGAGATCCTGTTTGACGGCAAGAAAGCGAAAGGGTTGCGTCTTGAAAATGGGGAAGAGGTATTTGCGGATACGATAGTCATGAATGCTGACTTCGCGCGCGGCATGCAGCTCCTCGTGAAGGAAAGCGACCGGCCGAAGTATACGGACAAGCGGCTCGAACAGAAGGACTATTCTTGCTCCACATTCATGCTGTACCTTGGCGTTGATGCGAAGTATGAGATGACGCATCATCAGGTCTTCTTCTCTGCTGACTATAGGAAGAATGTGGATCAGATTTTCGACGACAAGACGCTGTCGGACGATCCCTCGTTCTATATTCAGAATGCGAGCGTCACTGATCCATCGATGGCTCCAGAAGGATGTTCGACTCTCTATGTACTTGTGCCGGTGCCGAACCAGAAGGACAAGCCGATAGACTGGGCCATTGAAAAGAAGCGCTACAGGGATCTGGTCATCAAGAAGATCGTTGAAAGAACGGGACTGAAGGACTTGGAAAGCCATATCAAGGTCGAGCGAGTGATAACACCTGATGACTGGCAGGACGGCATCGATGTCTATAAGGGCGCAGTGTTCAACCTTGCTCACTCGCTCGACCAGATGCTGTATTTCAGGCCTCATAATCGGC
>DASWWM010000034.1:0-85405 GCA_036405975.1 Minisyncoccota bacterium
GGAGAGGATAACGCAGGCCCTGATAGGGCTCCTGCTGGCGCTCGGCACGGTGGTCATCGTCAGCCAGCTCAACCCGCTCCTCCTCAGGAACGACCTGGCGCTGGACGCGGAGATCGAGCTGACGAGCATCGAGGCGCCGGACGTGAGCCTGGGACTCGATGAGTTGCAAGTGGACAAGGATGAAGGATCAAACGGCATAGGAGGGAATTCTTTCTATTCGAATCAAACACCAGGAGTAACCACGGCTGGGGTCAACAGGCTTGATCCTTCACAGATAAATAGCTCAAGGCTGGTGGATAGCGGAGCGGCATATATAGATAGGGATGCGAGCCCAGGAGCATACAGGGTGCAAGAGAACCCAAACGGCCCTTATTTCTTTGGAGGAAAAGGTTATAAGTCAGTCGGGACAGAACATCTAGGGAATGCAAGGAGCGATGTGGCCATGAGTACGGCAGACATGAAATCAGACGGCAGATGGGTAGGTGTTAAAACAAACAGTGCAGGGGATCCGATAATAAATGCAGATGGAACGCTTATGGGTGTTCTTTCGTATGGAAATGGATCGATAAATGGAGACAGGACGGCATTCATCGCGATGTCAAAAGAGCAATTGGCAAAAGCCAGAAGCATCAAACCAGGGTTCGGACTCGGAGGGATTGTCATTCTCGAAGCAAATGGATCAGCGATCCAAGCAATATACGCCGACAATGCCGGATCGCGCCCTGCAAGTAAGTATCCTAACGGACATGTCGAAGTGTCACCTGCCGCTGCAGCCGCATTAAAAATCAACCCGTCATCCCCTTCAGGCAAGATCAGCGTGTATATTCCATAATCAAATCTGTTATACTGTATTTCAAATACATGAACAGGAAAGTTGCTTTCATAATCATAGTCGTAACACTTAGCCTTCTGATCGGGGGCCTTATCGGTTTCTACTTCTATACGCTCAGAACGAATCCAGGAACTACCATCTTTGGACAAAACCCGGGCAGAAACTTCGCAAACTATGACCCAGCAAACCCGAATCAAGGCAATGCAACAACCTCCCCACAAGATCCAAGCATCATAGGCACAAGCACAGTTCCGACCGTAGTTCCGAAGCTCAGAAAGATCAGCGTGAGTCCCGTTGCAGGATTTAGCTTTGTAAATAAGGATATATTTGCAAGCTCGACAAGAAATATAGAGCCAGAAGATACCTCAAGGACAGGCGGCAGAGTCATCGCTCCGCAGACACCTCGAATCATCGGAACGGAGGAGAAGATACGGTATGTCGATAGGGCATACGGTCACGTCTTTGAGACATCGACTTCCACTCTCGAAACAGTACGACTTTCAAATACAACCATTCCAAAGATCTATGAAGCAGCGTTTGTCGAGAAAGGCAATTCAATAATCTTCAGGAATCTCATCGGATCAACGGATGTTATCGGCACGCGATACGCATCGCTCGTAAAAGCAACAACGACAGATGAAGGGGACACCGAGATGATGACCGAACTGAAGGACCTGACAGCGAACCTGCTCCAGGTTGCCGTTTCACCGGCAAAGAACCAGCTCTTCTCTATTCAGAAAGAAGGTGTTACCGGATTCCTATCCACCCCAGATGGAGGAGCAATCCAGAACATCCTTGAAATCCCGTTCAGGGAATGGCTCGTACAATGGCCTGAAGCTAGAACCATCGTCCTCACGTCAAAACCTTCGGGATTCTTCCCGGGCTATGCATATGTCCTAAACCCCCAGAACAGATCAATGACTCGAATCCTGGGAGGAATCAACGGACTGACAACAAGCATGTCACCTGACGGAAACAAGCTTATATACAGCCGAAGCGATGCTGGCACATTCAGCCTTCTCTCCTTTGACAGGCGAACAGGCGAATCATTCGACCTCCAGACGAAGACCCTTCCCGAGAAATGTGTATGGGCAAATACTGAAGCTGACACCATCTACTGCGCGGTTCCGGAAAATATCGCATTTAATACATACCCGGACGTTTGGTATCAAGGCCGAATAACCTTCTCTGACAGCCTGTGGAAGCTTAATATCGCCACAAGAGAAGCTCGACTGATCTCAAGGCTTCAGGATGAGGCCAAAGAGATAGTCGATGTCCAGTCAATGAGGATAAGTGCAGATGACGGATATCTGCTCTTCGACAACAAAATCAACTTGAGCCTCTTCGGATACCAGCTCAAAGAGCCAGCAAGACCGGTATTCAACCCACTGGATGCAGTCGGAACATCAACAGCATCAAGCTCAGCAAACCAATAAAAGAAAAAGGCCGCCTCGGATCGAAGCGGCCTTTTTCCTAAAACTACTGGCTGTTAAAACCCTATTTTAAAGGTCTTTCTTGAGAGTCTTCCTGAAGTAGAGTTCCTGTCCGATAGTAAAAAGACTTCCAGTGATCCAGTACAGGGCAACCGCGCCTGAGACAGTGAGACAGATGATAAACATGAAGACAGGCATGACATATCTCATCTGAACATTCATATTTCGAGCAAGTTCCTCAGCAAAATCTCTTTCATTCTGAGCCTTTTTATCCTTCTCCTTAGGCTTGTATGCAGGAACGGAGAGTCGGATCTGTACGAACTGAGCGATTCCAGCGAGAACACCGAGCACGATGCTAGTCTTCGTTATGTCGATAAGACCAAGAAACTGAGTATTGATCGATTCAGGAACGGCTACGAATGAGTAAAGGATGGATGAATTTATCTCCGGGAAACCGCCTCTGAAAAAGATAAATGCAAGACCGAGGATAATAGGGATCTGAATAAGGAGCAGGAAGAAGCTGGCGAATGGATTAAGTTTGTGCTTTTTATAGAAATCCAGCGTCTTTCGAGCAAATTCCTCCCTATTTGAGCCATATTTCTTCTTAAGCTCGGCCAATTCTGGTTCCAAAGCCTTCATGATGATTTGAGTCTTCGTTGCCTGCTTTGAAAGAGGAAAGAGAATCAGCTTAACGATACAGGTGAGGGCAATCGTTGCAAGACCAAGGTCTCCTCCAGGGATGTAATCAAGGAGAATAACCAGACCGTTGTATAAAGGATTGTATATTAATGTATTAAACATATGCTTTTATCCAAGCATACCACTTTTCTCAAGAATATTCCTCATATCCCGGGCCAGATCCAGATGATGGACAGACAAGATATTGTCATAAGCGGTAATAACCGCAAGTTTTGAATCGTTCCAAAGCAGGGCGGGAGAGGCTTTTTTTGCAGCAGTTACGGCTGCCCGAATCTTTCTCCGAGCCTTATTTCTCAAGACAGCAGTCTTGAAGATCTTCTTTGAGGCGAGGACTGCAATGTTTCGTGCCACTTTATCCTTATTTTCAGCCGTTTTAAGCAAAAAAGAGCTTGATTTAAAAGCTCTTCCTTGTGTGATTACGTTTGTAATATCTTTATTCTTCATGGTAAAGATATGCGAGACCTGAACGCGCTTTACAGCTTACTTAGCTAGCTGCTTTGACGCCTTTACGGTGAGCTGAGCTCGTCCTTTTCGTCGTCGGGCCGTTAGAGTTCGCCTGCCTCCATGAGTCTTGGATCGAACCAAGAAACCGTGAGTTTTTGCTCGCTTTCTCTTTTTAGGTTGGTATGTTACTGACATGTCGGCAATAGTACATTATATATCCGTATAATTCAAGTTCTATTGTACTTGCCCTGGTATATAATGCTTGCATCATGGATAGCAAAACTTTATGGGATACAGTCTTGATACAGATTGAACTTGAAGTTTCTAAAGCTACCTATACTGCCTGGTTCAAGGATACATTCATCTCAAAGATCGATTCAGGCACCGTTTACCTTGCCGTACCTAACACTTTCGTCAGGGAATGGCTTCAAAATAAGTTCCATAAGGTTATTTTGCAGAATCTTAGAAACTCACTCGAAGGCGTGAGGGCTGTCGAGTACATTATCGCCCAATCGAACAAGAAAAAGGAGGATTACGTTACAGAGATCCCGGCCCAGACAAAGGAATTGCCACTTAACGCCTTCCTTATTAACCCCGAAGACAACCTGAACCCTCGATACACATTCGAAACGTTTGTGGTGGGGCCATTTAACGAGCTTGCATATGCGGCATCACAGGCCATTCTGAAGAAACCTGTTGCATACAACCCGCTGTTCTTCCATGGAAATACTGGTTTGGGCAAAACTCACCTCATGCAGTCCATCGGAAACCATATAAAACAGCACCATAAAGACAAACGGATTCATTATGTGACTTCCGAACGGTTTACCATCGACTATATCAACTCAGTACAGTCCAATAAAGTCCATAATTTCAAAGAAAAGTATCGAAAATACGATGTTTTCATCATGGATGACATCCAATTCCTCTCAAATAAGGAGAAGACACAGGAAGAACTCTTCCATTTGTTCAACCATATGTACGATGCGAATAAGCAGATCATCTTTTCTTCTGACCAGCACCCGAACTACCTCCAGAACCTGGAAGACCGCCTCAAATCACGCTTTATGGCCGGAATGATCATCGATATTTCGCCTTTGGACACAGAATCAAAGATCGCCATCCTTCAGACAAAGGCAAAGATGAACAATTTCAACCTTGAACCCGAGATCGCGTATTACATCGCCTCGGTGGTACATGGAAGTATCAGGGAACTTGAAGGAACGCTTAATGCCGTCATTTGCCAGGCACAGCTGAAAGGCAAAGACGTAACGCTTGCAGACGTTAAGCAAATCACAAAGGATTCAACAAAGCCCCAGAAAAGCATCTCCGTTAAGGATGTCGTTAAAGCCGTTTCAGCCTTCTACAACATAGAAGAGGAGAGCATCTACAATAAGACAAGGCGACAGGAAGTGGTTAAGCCGAGACAACTCACCATGTACATCCTTAGAGAGGATTACAATATCTCATTCCCATCTATTGGACAGAAACTAGGGAACAGAGACCATACGACAGTCATGCATTCTTGTGAAAAGATCAGAAACGAACTCAAGAACAACCCTGACCTGACTTCAGAATTGAACCAGATCCGATCCCTTATCTAATAAGACGTCTTTTTGTGTCTTATACACAATGTTAATAACCCTGTGGATAACTAGTGAACACTGTGGAGAAAAACGTTGATAACTTGTGGGAATAAGCGTGGATTGCCACCACCCAACATGTGCAAAACTTGTCACTTATCCACAAAGCTCGAGTTATCCACTTTCCCCATCCCCGACAGTTCCCCAGTATCCACAAAATTGAGTTGCGGAAGCAGCCTTTACCAGACAGGAGATTTGACACTTATACACATATCCACCGTGCTAATAATAGTAATAACTTTTTTATTAAAAATAAGATAAGATACAGGCTATGAAGATCGAGAGCCTTAAGGAAAAACTCTTAAACGGCATACAGAAAGCGGAGAAGGTCACTTCCAAGAACACCTCGCTCCCTGTCCTTAAATGCGTCCTATTGGAGGCGTCTAAAGGAAGTCTCATAGTTCGATCTACCAACCTGGATGTTGGCCTTGAGATCACTGTCCCGGTTAAGCTGGAGACTGAGGGTATCCTTGCTGTGCCTGGCGGCATTGCGGCGAGCGTCCTTGCCCAGCTGCCTTCAGACAAGTCCATCACTCTTGAGTCCAAAGACGGCAGTCTTCTCATTTCCTCTGCAAAGAACAGCACTCTTATCAAGGCATTTCCGGCTGATGACTACCCGTCCATACCGAAAGTTGACGAAGATGCTGCTAAAAGCTTCAAAATTGCCTCAGGAGCGCTTGTTTCGGGTCTGAAGGCTGTTTGGTATAGCTCGGCAAATTCAAACATCAAGCCCGAGCTTTCAAGCGTTCGGATGTATCCCGTCGGAGACGAGCTTGTATTTGTTGCCACTGACGGTTTCCGGCTCGCAGAGAAAAGGGTTCCCGTGAAAGGCCTGCCTGAATTTACACATGTCCTTATTCCTGTCCGAAATGCATCTGAGATCATAAGGATCTTTGACGGACTTGATGAAGAGATCGAAGTCTTGATTGATGACAACCAGATTGCCGTTAAGTCAGACCACATCTATCTCGTATCAAGGACTATCGAAGGCAATTTCCCTGACTATAAAGCGATCATTCCTAAGGAGTTTGCGACAGAGGCAGTTGTCCTTAAGCAGGATTTCGTAAATAGCCTTAAGGTCAGCACTATTTTCAGTGATGCATATTTCCATGTGAAGTTTCAGATCAAGCCGGGTGACAAGAAATTCGAGATGGTTACCAGGAACTCTGATATCGGGGAAAGCCTTACGGAGCTTCCGGCGGCACTTACTGGCCAGGATCTCGATATGAACTTCAATTACCGGTATATCAATGACTGTATCTCCGTCCTTTCAACTGACAGCATGACTTTTGCTTTCGGGGGAGCGAACCGGCCCCTCGTCATAAAGCCTGTAAGTGACGCATCTTTCCTGTACTTGGTGATGCCGATGAATAAGTAAAAAAATGCAGAACCTGGCCGAACTGTTGGCGCGGTTTCAGCGGATCGAGAACCCTGCCGAAATAAAGAAGAAGATAACAACAGTTGTCGAAGGCGTCGTGTCATTCAAGATCGCTGAGGGGTCTGTTAAGGTCAGCGAAGGGAAAGTGTATATTAAGGCTCATCCTGTACAAAAAAACCTCATCTTCGTTAAGAAGGATGAGGTTTTATCTGCGATCAATTCAAATTTTCCCAGCCAGAGGGTCGATTCGGTTGTTTTTCTCTAACCCTTTTTACTTTACCGAGAAGAAGGCTTTCGCTTCCAGGGTTTTTCCTATCTGGTCAGTGAGTACGGCCTTGAGTTCGTTTTCATCCTCTATTCCCTGTACTGCGGCCGGGATGAATGAGAATGAGAAGGGTGCTTCCGTTGATCTTCCGATGAGCCTCTCGTTTATATAGTATTCAACTTGTGTCGGCTGACCTGTCGCACCGTCCACTGAGATTACAACCCTGTCTCCTCTGTTAAGCGCTGAGCTTGGTGCTGGGGATGTGATCCTGAACCCTCCCGTTCCTGGCTGGTCTATGGGGTTCACTCCTATGAGGCCTATTGCCTGAGCCGTTCCAGACCAGTTCAGGACTCCGGCTTCAAAGTTCCTGAAAAGAGGGTCGTTTGAGCCATTTCCCGGAGCATCTCCTTGCGGATTATTCCTGTTTATCCAATAGAGTTCTGAATGTACTTCGTTTCCCGGGCCTTTCCATACGCCTCTAAGGAACGGCTTTGTGCTGCTTGATGTCGGTTCTGGTTCCGAGAATTTTTCATCAGGCAGTCTTGAGAGTGCAAAATCCATGAATTCTTTCCAAAGAGGGCCGACGATTCGGGCTGATGCCTGTTGGGCCATCGGTGTATTGTTGTTATTACCCATCCATGCTCCGATCGAGATGCTTGGTGTGTATCCGAGCATCCATGCGTCTCGGGAGCTGTTCGTTGTTCCTGTCTTGATGCCAACCTGCCTGTCTCCGAAGTATCTTGAGCCGAAAAGCGGTGCTCTAGCGTACTGGTCTGCAAGAACGTCGTTCATGAGCTGTGCGGTTCTTTGTGAGATAACCTGGTTCGTTGATGTTGAGTACGTCTCAAGCTCGACCCCTTGGTTTGTCGTGATGTTCAATACTGCCGTCGGTCGTGCCCTCAGTCCTTCGTTCGCGAACACTCCGTATGCTGAGGTCATGTCGAGAAGCGATACTTCGCCGCCTCCAAGAGCGAGGGATAGACCGTATTGGCTTGCCGAAGAAAGATTCTGTACGCCCATGCTCTCCGCGAGCTTTATGGACTCATTGATTCCGACAACATGGAGCATTCGAACCGCTGGGAGGTTTCTTGATTCCGCAAGCGCTGATCTGATGCTCATGAGCCCTTTGAAACCTCCTTCGTAGTTCTGGGGGTTGTAGCACTTTGCGCTCGGCGAAGATGCGATCGGTTGTCCGTTAGTCCCACATGATGCATTGAATTCAGTCGGAACGTCATATACAGGTGATTCCGGAAGGAATCCCTTGCTGAAGGCTGTCGCGTATACGAATGGCTTGAAGGCAGATCCTGGCTGCCTTCGCGCGGTCGTTACATTGAAGTTTCCTTCGATGTCCGTATCGAAATAATCCCTTGATCCGACCATTGCGAGAATCTGTCCTGTTCGCGGGTCAGTTGCGACCACGGCTGCATTGGATGCTTTGTACCTTGTCTCATTTGCATCGACGTATCTTTTCGTTATTTCTTCGGCCTTCTGCTGCAATTCCCAATCAAGGCTAGTTATAACGCTGAAACCGCCTGATTCAAGAAGTTTTTCGCCGTATTTCTGTACGAGGTATTCCCGTACGTACATGACAAAGTGAGGCGCCTTGATTCCGGCTACGGACTTAGGCTGGAATACGACTTCCTCCTTAAGTGCCTCCGTGTATTCTGTCTCGGAGATCATCCTGTTTTCGTACATTTTCTTAAGCACGAGGTTCTTTCGTTCAACGAGAAGGTTCTTGTTTTTTCCATATGGGGAATAGAGAGAAGGAGCCTGTGGCAAAGCCGCGATGTATGCTGCTTCTGCAAGCGTTACGTCTGAAGCCTTCTTGGCAAAGAAGAGCTGGGTTGCCTCCTCAACTCCGTAGATGTTTCCTCCGTATGGCGAGTCGTTGAGGTATAAGTTCAGGATCTGGTCCTTGTCAGTTGACTGCTCAAGCTTGAGGGCGAGGATCCACTCCTTGAGTTTTCGCGAGATATCCTTGTCCCTGGTCAGTAGAGAGTTCTTCACAACTTGCTGAGTGATGGTCGATCCTCCTTGGCTGAACTTGAGTGTCGTGATGTTTGCAATGACCGCTCGGATGATCGATGTCGGCTTGATTCCGTTATGGCTATAGAAGTCGATATCCTCAATGGCGATTGTCGCTTTTTTGATATGAGGGGAGACCGCTTCGAATGGGACGATCGTTCGTCGGACTTTCTGGCTTAGGTCGTAGAGGAGAACAGTACCTGTTCGGTCGTAGATCTTCGCTGATTGTCCAAGGAGCCTGTCGTCAAACGACTGGAGATCAGGTGTCTTGAGGCTTGCGGCCCAAAGAATGAATGCTGTGGCAACCAGAATGATTAGGATGGTCATTCCAAGGATGATATCCCTGATAATGTGTTTCTTCGGCTTGTTCTTCGTAACTTTCTTGAAAAAGCTCTGGAATTTCCATTCGACGAGCGAGATTCCGCGGTCTAATAATTTAAAAAAACCGGTAATTTTTTTCTTCATATGTGGTTATTTATTTTTTCAAGAACGTTGAGAAAATAGTAGTGTTAGGATACCAAAAACAGCTGGAATATGCTAGATTATTTTCATGATTAAAATCCTCTCAGGAAAAGAAAATAAGCCACAAAATAATGAAGAATTGGTGAATTCGCTCTTCAGCCGAAGTGTCCAGGAAGTCCTCCCTTCAAAAGATCTTCTTTCGTCAAAAATGGCTGGAAAAAAACTTCGAGTTTATGCGGGTATCGATCCTACTGGCCCAACTCTTCACCTCGGTCATGTGATCGTTTTGAAGAAGTTGGCGCAATTCCAGGCTCTGGGTCATGAAACCATCCTCCTCATAGGTGATTTTACGGCAATGATTGGCGATCCTACAGACAAGGCGTCTGTTCGAAAGGCACTCACTGAAGCGGAGGTAAAGAAGAATCTCAAGCTGTACATCAAGCAGGCCGGCAGATTCATAAACTTCACGGGAAGGAACAAGGCGAAGGTTGTATACAACTCGAAGTGGCTCAAAGGGATGAATATGAAGAATGTCCTTGAGCTCACATCGCTCATGACGGTTGATCAGATGATGAAACGCGACATGTTCGCGACTCGTTCCGAAGAGGGAAAACCCATCTACATGCATGAATTCATGTACCCACTCCTTCAGGGGTATGACAGCGTAGCGCTCGATGCAGACGTTGAGATAGGCGGCAATGATCAGATGTTTAATATGATGGTTGGTCGGGATTTCCAGAAAAGACTCCAGAACAAGGAAAAGGTATGCATAACAGTCAAGCTCCTTGCGGATGCTACAGGCAAGAAGATGGGCAAGTCTGAAGGCAATATGGCATCGCTTCTTGATTCGAACTTCGAGATGTTCGGCAAGGTTATGAGCTGGACTGACGGCATGATGGAAAGCGGTTTCGAGCTCTGCACGAATCTCTCGTCCGAAGAACTTGAGTCTGTCCGGTTGGAACTCAAAGATCCTTCAGTCAACCCTCGAGATATGAAGGTTCGGCTGGCATACGAAGTTGTATCCATGTGCTTCGGTGAAGAGAGTGCTATTACGGCAAAGGAAAATTTCATACGAACTTTTTCAAACAATGAAGTTCCTCAGAATATTGAGGAAATAGGCGTTCGTTTTGAAACTCCGCTCGGCCTCATCCTTCAGAATCAAGGACTTGTTGCTTCAGCTGGAGAGTTCAAGAGGCTTGTTAAGGAAGGCGCAGTCTCAACCATGGAGGGTGAGAAAATAACAGACTTCAACTACCAAGTCACCAAACCTGTCGTGGTTAAAGTGGGGAAGAGAAGGTTCCTGGACATCAAGATTCACTAGTCGTCGGTCCTATTCAGGGAAACTGAACTGCATGAAGGGAAAAAAGAAAAAGCCGCCTCAGATCGAAGCGGCTTTTTTGTCTGCGGCTAGTATGACTCCCCCTCGTCTCCTTCCTCTGTAAATCCGTCCATCTCGTCCTCATCCTCTTCGAGACCTTCGTCGTCTCCTCCGAATCCGTGAGGCGCACCCATTCCAAAAATGTCTCCGTCATCTGCTCGTGAATGCGAATTGAATGTCGCTTCATGCATGTCCTCTATGTCGCCTCCCGCATCGTCGTCGAGTGTGGATACGGGTGATCCGATCGCGAAGTCAGGATCAGCATCCGCTTCACCTTCGTGAATCTCAGGCTCTCCTTCGGGCTGGTCTTTCATTTCATCTTCGTTTTCGTCGTGGTCAGTCATGGATGCGTTTCAATTTCGTTATTTTGTATATGGTCATATATGTAACATATGCAAAAAAATATGCAACTGTGAATAAATGAAGTTCATAGCCGTCATATGGAAAATTTAGATTCTTTCGTATGCGAAGAATGCGAGTCCTATCGCAATTGCGTCATATTCGTCATCGAGTGCCTTTTTCTTCATATCCTTGATGAGCAAAGTGATCATTTTGATGACCTGATCCTTCGTGCTCCTTCCATCGCCTGTCACGGCAAGCTTTATTTGAAGCGGGTTGTACTCCTTTACGATGAGTCTGTATTTCTTGGCAATATACAAAAGCATCCCTCGGACTTCGGCGACTCTCATGGCCGTTTTCTGATTATTTGAAATGAATAGATTTTCAATGGAGAGTGCTGCGGGGGAATGTTCCTGGATCAATGACTCAACTTTCGCTCCCAGGTCGTATAGCCTGTCTTCAAAGGGCGTTCCTGCCGGTGTCCTGAAACAGTCCGAAAATACAAGCCTTTCCTTCTGCCCTTTTTCTTTGTTTATTATCGCCACTCCAAGCCGTTCGTAACCCGGGTCAATTGAGATAATCTTCATGCGAAATCAGTATAACACCCCTTTCAGGCATTCATCTCGGCAGGCATGGTGCATTCAGGCCTACTCAAGGGCCATTTTCTTGTCATCAGGGTATTCGACACCCATATGCGCATAGCCGAGCTCTGTAACCACTCGCCCTCGCGGCGTTCGCTCGATGAATCCGAGCTGTATAAGGTAGGGCTCATTGAACTCCTCAATGGTCGCCTGATCCTCAGAAAGGGAAGCGGCAATGGTATTGAGTCCTACCGGGCCTCCATTGTACTTCTGCACGAGCGTTTCGAGGATGACTCGGTCTGAATGCGTAAGTCCCTTGCTGTCGATGCCTATGAGCTTCAAGGCCTCCATTACGGACTCTTTTGTAAGCTTTGTTTTTTGGATCTGGGCATAATCACGGCATCTCTTGAGGAGATAGTTTGCCGTTCGCGGAGTCCTTCGGCTTCTTCGGGCTATTTCCTGAAAGCCTTCCTCCTCGGCTTCGACGCCAAGGATCTTTGATGAGCGCTTGATGATTTCTTCGATTTCGTCTTCTGTATAAAATTCAAGCCTGAAGACGCCTCCTGAGAAGCGTGATCGGAGCGGCGACGACACCATCGCGATGCGAGTCGTCGCAGCAATGAGCGTAAACGGAGGGAGGTCGAGCTGGATGCTTCGAGCTGAGGGTCCTTTACCAATGATAATGTCTATCTGTCCTGACTCCATTGCAGGATAAAGGACTTCCTCGACTGTCTTATTGAGTCTGTGGATCTCATCAATGAAAAGAATGTCGCCTGGGGATAGGTTTGTGAGCACTGATGCAAGGTCACCAACCCGTTCGATGGCGGGACCTGACGTAACCTTCATCTGAACGCCTGTCTCTTTGGCGATGAGATGTGCTAACGTGGTTTTACCAAGACCTGGCGGTCCGTAAAAGAGGATGTGCTCGGGAGGGTGATTTCTTTCCTTTGCAGCAGTCAAAAGGATATGGAGATTGTCCTTTATATTCTTCTGTCCTATATAGTCGTTGAACTTCGACGGCCTTAATGTCTGGTCCAAAGAAAGGTCGCCTGTGGTTTCGAGCTGGTCACCTTGGTCTGAATAAATAGAGTTATTTTCAGCCATATCATCTGGTTCTAGGGAAGTGCTTGACATAAAAAAGATTTATGCTATGATGTATATCAGAATCGCATTCAAAGGAATCCCGGCGGAATACATCCAGTATGTACGAAGCGCGGAAATTCCGAGTAGCTGCGATCATCTCTTTCTAAGAATACTCAAAATATTGAGTCTCCTTACAAAAAGGTTCGGCTGAAACAGCCCCTTAAATCTCTAAGCAATAGAAATTGTAAAATTTCAATCGGTTTTTCTCGAAGGACGCTTTGGTGCGAGCTCCTATGCCACGTTCCTGGGGCTATCCTTAGAGAACTGTCGGGCTTTCGATCTCAGGATTGAAAGCATTGCTTAGAGATTTAAGGGGCTGTTTTTTTATTTCCCGGATATCAAGTTACTCATTAAGAATAAGCGTCCGGGGCAGTGAAGTCAATTGACATTTACACTCTCAAAGTGTCTTGCTGACCCGCAATATCAGGCTTTGTTTCTTGGAAATTATCAAGGCTTAATCTTTTCTCAACCTCCTCGAATGTCTCTGCTCCGAAATCGGATGAGGCGTCCTGTATGCTGTCCGGTACTGCCGTATCCGCTGGTTCTTCTGGAACGAGCTCTATCTCTTCCGCAAGGTCAACTACTCGCTCGAGCTCTTCAAACGTCGTAATTCCTTTGAGTACCTTTGTGAGGCCGTCTTGCTTCATGGTCATGATGCGCTGGGAAGCGGCAGCTTTTCGTATTTCTCGTTCACTCGGGTTTTCCCGGATGATGTATTCGATGTTTTTGTCGGCAAGGATGGCCTCGTATACGCCGAGTCGTCCTCTATAGCCTGTATTGTTACATTTGTCGCACCCTACAGCCGTCCATATTTCAGTCGGCTTTTCTGGGAAGAACGATGCTTCCTCGTACCCTTTAAGGGAATTGATGAGTTCGTCCACAAGGGCCTGTCTCTCTGCCGGAATAGGTATTTTTTTCCTACAGTCGACGCATACCTTTCGAAGAAGTCTTTGTGCCATGGCTACCCTGATCGAAGAGGTGAGCACTTTCGGGTCCACACCGAGGTCTACAAGTCGCGTGAATGTACCTGCCGCATTGTTGGTGTGAAGGGTGGAGAGTACGAGGTGACCCGTAAGCGAAGCCTGGATGGCTGTCGCTGCCGTTTCTCCGTCTCGGATTTCTCCCACCATGATCACATCGGGGTCTTGTCGAAGTGCTGCTCGGAGGCCAGACTCAAAGTTGTAGTTTTTCTTCTCGTCTACCTGCGTCTGCACGATGCCTGCGAGGTGGTATTCGATCGGATCTTCGATCGTGATGATTTTCATCTCAGGGCTCTGCACTTTTCGGAGGAATGAATAAAGGGTTGTTGTCTTTCCAGAACCCGTAGGACCTGTTGTGAGAATGAGCCCGTTCGGCCGCTCGATTTCAACGGCAAGAATTCGCAGGAGCTTTTCAGGGAACCCGAGCTCCTCCATCGGCGTTGAGATTGACTTCGGATTGAGGATTCGCATTACAATCGACTCGCCATATGCACTCGGAACGGTAGATGTTCGAATTTCAATATCGCTCATGTAGATCTTCACCGTGAATCGTCCGTCCTGCGCAGCGTCTTTGATATTGAGCTTGAGGCCTGAAAGAAGCTTGATTCGGGATAGGAGCAGCCTGTATGTCTCGATATCGAACTTAGCAACCTCGATAAGGACGCCGTCGAGCCTGTATCGAATGACTGCATGGTCTGCTTCTGATTCGACGTGGATATCCGAAGCTTTTGTGGAAAGTCCGCCTGCCATAACGATGGCTATAACTCTTGATATTTTATGGCTTTTCTTGATCGCGAGAGCCTCTTCGACGAGAACTGAAATATCCTCGAGCTTTTTCGTCTTTTCTATGAGCTGCTCGATTTCCTCGTTCGAGATATCGAGTGACCCTGCTTCTGTCTCGAATGCGAACGAAAGATCCTTGTAGCGATCCCATGCTTTCTCGATGCTGTGCATTGAGGAGAGGAATACTGCCGTCGCATAGCCTTTTCCTTGAAGTTTCTTGATGCTGTCCACTACAGCCTGGCTGTTGATGGTATGAACAGCGATGGAGATTCTCTTTCCGACAATGTCGAAGACCGCCATCTTGTTCTCGCGAGCTTCGGCTTCGGGAATGAGTCTGAGACCGTCGGTATTGATAGGGACTCGGGTAAGGTCTATGTATGGGAGGCCGTATTTTTCAGCGACAATCTGTACGGATTTTTCTTCCTCTTCCGCTCGCAGCGTTCGGAGTCGCTGATTCTGCTTGTCTTCATCAAAATGGATGGTCATATTCAGTGCATATTGTACCTCTTTTTCAGAATGGACGCATTAGATTTAGATGTTAATTGCTGCTATCATTCGGCATATTAAAGTCATGAAAAATGAAACTATTACGTACACGATCGGTGAAATCCCGGAGGTCGCATCCAAAGTCATCGAATTCTTAAGATCAACCGACAGGACGGAAGCTGTCGTGGTGGGCCTGAACGGAGACCTCGGAGCGGGGAAGACCACCTTCAGTAAGGAGATTGCTCGACAGCTTGGCGTTACCGAGACGGTTACAAGTCCAACGTTTGTCATTCAGAAGACATACCCAACCACTGATCCTGTATTCCAGAATTTTGTGCATATAGACGCATATAGGCTTGATGAGGCACGGGAACTCTCAGTCCTGGGCTTTGAAAAGCTTGTTTCTGAGCCTGAAAACCTCATTTTTGTCGAATGGCCTGAAAGGGTGGCGGATATCCTTCCGGGTAGTACAATACAAATACATATATCCGTCCTTGATGAGCATTCACGGGAAATGAAATTTTAATGTCAAAGACTGACCAGCCAAAAGCATCAAAAGGAAAGAAAGCCAAAGGCGATCGAAAGCTCCTGGTTCTTCTCGATTCCCATGCCATCATTCATCGGGCATACCACGCACTCCCTGATTTCGCATCAAGCAAAGGCAAGCCTACGGGTGCGCTCTACGGTCTTTCGACAATGCTTTTCAGCCTTATTGAAAAGTTCAAGCCGGACTACATTGTCGCTTGTTATGATCTTCCTCAGCCAACCTACAGGCATGAGGCTTATGAAGGTTACAAGGCCGGACGAAAAAAGACGGATGACGCCCTCGTTGAGCAACTCGTTTCATCTCGGGAGATTTTCACCGCATGCGGAATTCCCATGTATGACATGCCGGGCTTTGAAGCCGATGACATGCTCGGAACCATCGTTCATCAGGTAACTGATAATAAGGATTTCGAAAATGTCGATGTTCTTATAGCATCGGGCGATATGGATACGCTTCAGCTTATACAGGGTGACCGGGTTAGGGTATTCACTCTGAAGAAGGGCATAAAAGACACCGTTGTCTACGACGAAGAAGCTGTCCGAGAAAGATTCGGTTTCGGTCCAGCTCAACTTACGGACTACAAAGGACTTCGGGGTGATCCTTCTGATAACATCATCGGTATCGCAGGTATCGGTGAAAAGACTGCAACCATTCTCATTACCGCATTCGGAACGGTTGAAGGCATTTACGCTGCACTTGAAAAAGATCCGAACCTCGTAAAGAAAGCGGGTGTCTCCGATCGAATTATCGAGCTTTTGGAGAAAGGGAAAGAAGAGGCGCTCTTCAGCAAGATGCTTGCGACCATCCGACGCGATGCGCCTATCAGCTTCACTCTCCCAGAGAATTCATGGAAAGAAGGATTTGATATCAATGCGGTCGAGACGCTTTTCAAAGAGCTTGAGTTCAGGACTCTTGTCGCACGATTGAAAATTATCAGTGGTCAGGAGACAAAGTCCGGAGCGGCTGCGGCAAATGTTTCCGTAAAGGCATCTGCGAAGAAGGCGGAAGGAGACATTGACGATGATGGTTTCGTGGTCGAAGGCGGATCTAAGAATAAGGCTGTAAATAAGCCTGAAATACATATCGATCCGATTCTTGCCGAGAAGCTCAAGATAGGGGTTCATATTTTGAATTCAACAATTGTTAATCCTTCACTCGAGGATGTTTTTGCTGCAACTCGAACTGAGAATCCGGAGCTCGCTGAAAAAAGAGTCATCGATGATATCCATAAGGAGAAACTTGAAACAGTTTATTTTGATATTGAATTGCCGCTCATTCCCATCCTTCAAAAAATGCATGAGCTTGGTGTAAAGATTGACGTGATGTTCTTGAAGGATCTGGGACGCGAGTACCATAAGAAGCTTTCTGAAATCGAAAAGAAGATTTGGGAACATGCAGGAACCGAATTCAATGTCGCTTCTCCTAAGCAGCTTGGTGAGATAATTTATGAAAAGATGGGTCTTGGCGGAAAGAAGATCAAGAAGACTGCGGGTGGCGTTAAGTCCACAAAAGAGTCAGAGCTTGAAAAGCTTAAGGGTGAGCATCCTGTCATCGGTCTCATTCTCGAATACCGAGAGCTTGCGAAGCTTCTTGGCACATACATAGACGTGCTTCCGACTCTTGCTGATGCAAATGACCGCGTTCATACCCAGTTTATCCAGACTGGTGCAGCGACAGGGCGAATGTCATCGCAGAATCCAGGCCTTCAGAATATCCCCATCAAGACGGAGCAGGGAAGGGCTATCCGAAATGCATTCATCTCCGATGACGGCTATACGCTCGTTTCATTCGATTATTCTCAGATTGAGCTTCGAATCGCTGCATTCCTTTCTGGTGACGAAAAGCTTATCGAAATCTTCAAGAGCGGAACGGACGTTCATACCGGGGTCGCAGCGAGCGTATTTGGTGTCGATGAGAAAGACGTAACTAAAGATATGCGGCGAAGGGCGAAGGTGATCAACTTCGGTATTCTTTACGGCATGGGCGTTAATGCCCTCAAGACGAACCTGGGCAGCACGCGAGATGAGGCACAGAAGTTCTATGACGAGTACTTCAAGAATTTCAGCGGCCTGGCAGCCTACCTTGATAATACAAAGGCGGAGGCTGCCAGGCTGGGCTATACGGAAACGTTCTTTGGCCGAAGGCGGTATTTCGAGGGTATCCATTCAAGGCTGCCGTTCATCAGGGCAGCAGCAGAACGAATGGCCATCAATGCTCCTATCCAAGGAACGCAGGCTGACCTTATCAAGATCAGCATGAGAAGGATCGACGACCGGCTTAGGGAAGAGGGTCTTCTTGAAAAGGCACGGCTTCTCCTACAGGTTCACGACGAACTCATCTATGAGATCAGGACTCCTGAAGTTAAGCGAGTGGCGACTATCGTAAAGTCGGTCATGGAAGGCGTACTTACATCCGAGCAGACGAAAGGCGTGCCTATCCAGACTTCTGCGAATGCAGGCAAGAACTGGGGCAATATGGAGGCGATAGAATTCTAGTGCGTCGCCGGTTTTTCGCATCCTGATGGCAGAGAAACAAGGGGCGGTATAATACAAACAATGCTTTACGTAATACATGGATCTGATACTGAAAAGGCTCGGAAGAAACTGAAGGCAATGACCGACATTCTTCAGTCTAAAAGGCCTGATGCGACGGTTTTCAAGATTACGCCTGAATCATTCAGCGAGTCATATATAGAAGAATCTGTTTCCGGACTCAGCCTTTTTGTGCCTAAGAATATAATCATTCTTGATTCTCTCATTACGCATAAAGAGCATTCGGATTTCATTATCGATAAAATACCTGACTTCGCCTCTTCCGATCATGTCTGCATTATCTTCGACAAGAAGCTTACCAAAGAGCATCTGAAGAAACTTGAAAAGAAAGCTGAAAAAATAGAAGAGCATAATCTCAAAGAAGATGGCGATGCGGGCAAGTTCAAAAAAAGAGAAACAAGCCCTGTCTTTCCATTTGGCGAAGCCGTTCTTGCGCGAGACAAAGTAAGAAGCTGGACGCTCTTTCAGACAATCATGGCCGACGGTGTCGCACCTGAAGAAATCCACGGCATTCTCTGGTGGCAGTTCAAATCGCTCTATCTTTCATATTCATATGGTGCCAAGGAGTCAGGGTTGAACCCATTTGTTCATAGAAAATGCATGGATGCTCAGAAGCGATGGGCTAAAGAGGAGGTTGAAAGTCTGCTCCATGAAATGATCCAGATGTACCACAAATCCCATAAGGGCGAGCTTGATTTCAGGGCTGAGCTTGAGCAGCTTTGCTTGAAGTGATAAATCAAAAGACGTACTGTTGCGGTACGTCTTTTTCTCTGTGCGTCCAGTTGGAATCGAACCAACGACCCTCTGCTTAAAAGGCAGGTGCTCTACCGACTGAGCTATGGACGCGTATTGCATTCTGAGGCTTTGCTTGGCCGTGCCAGCTGATGCCGTGCAAGGTAAGGAGACCAGAAGAATGCTACGAAATATATCAGAAAATCCTAAAGTGGCAAATCGAGGGCCCAGAGTCCTGCCCCTGAGAATACGAGGCTAAGAGAGATGAGGAAGAGGAGCATGTATTCCATCCAAGATCGCATTTTGAGCTGTGGATCTCGAACGACTACGACAAGCGATACGAATGCGATGATTGCTCCGATGATAGAGGCAATCTGCGTAAGAAGGCCGATGATCATGCAGGCACCGATGATGAACTCTGTGAATCCGAGAGCTTTGACGAATTTGTCGGCAGGCTTGATCTTGATCGAATCGAAGTATGTGATAAGCGCATGTCGGTTCAGAGTGAACTTTGAGTAGCCGAGCATGATGAAGTACGCTCCGGCACCCAGTCGGATCAGGGTAGGGGCCATCGACTTCAGGAATAGAAGTTCTGGAAATGTATTAAGCATGGCTCCTATGATATCACACATAATGGTGCTATAAAGGTGTCATGAAGAGCGTTGCCCAAGCTGTAGTCGTCCTCCCTGATATCAGAAGTGCCCACAATGTCGGTTCTATTTTCCGTACCTGTGATGCTGCGGGAATCGATAAGGTGTATCTTGCTGGCTATACTCCCGATCCTCTCGACCGATTCGGCCGGCCTGTTAAGGAAATCGCAAAGACTGCCTTGGGTGCCGAGAAGACTATTCCTTGGGAGCACGAGGGTGATGTGCTGAAGCTTCTAGCTAAGCTTAAAAAGGAAGGCTTTGTTGTCGTGGCGATTGAGCTGACTGAAAATTCAGCTGACTATAAGACAATCGCCGTCGCACCGGATGCGAAAGTCGCATTTGTATTTGGAAACGAGGTTGATGGTGTCAGCGCTGAGGTTCTAGAGCGATGCGATGTCGTGGCGCATATTCCAATGGGCGGGGAGAAGGAATCACTGAATGTTTCGGTTGCTGCCGGCATCGCGCTTTTTAGAATTCTGGGCATATAGCAAAAATGCTATATTGGGTGTCGAATCAGGTACTTTACTTTGCGAGCTGTTGGTGGGCACTGCAAAAATGTGCGCTTCTTCCACCGACCACCTTTCGCAGGATGGTGCCATCGCAGCCTTTCTTTGTGCATGTTTTGCCGGTCTTTCTATAAGCGTTGTGATGCGCCTGGAATTCTCCGCGCTCGCCTTTGATATTTCTGTAATCTGACATCGAGTCGCCACCGAAGTCGATCCCTTTCCTGAGTACTTCTTTAACTGCTTTGTATAACGTTTTGAGCTTTTCTTCAGGCACTTTTCGGGGCTTCTCCTCAGGATGGATTCCAGCCAGCCACAATGCTTCATCGGAATAGATATTGCCGACGCCTGAGATAAGCGTTTGATCCATTAATACATTCTTTATCCTGCCTTCAGGTCGTCTGAGCAGCTGTTCATTGAAAACTTTATACGTAAAATTATCTTCAAGCGGTTCCGGGCCAAGATGGCTCATATGCATGCTCATTTCGATATCAGCGGTGTCGATGAGCGTGACTTTCGCAAACTTCCTCATATCTGAAAGCACGAGGTGCTTCTTATTTGAAAGTGAAAATACGAGTCGGATATGTCTATTGAAAGGATCAAGCAATGCTTCTGATCCTTCCTTGTCTTTAACGGGTTTCCATGGATCCTTCGCATCTTCCGGCTTATCGCTTTTTGCATATGTGCCGTACATGACATGGCCGGTCATTTTCATGTGGAGGAGGATGGTTTTTCCTTTGCTTAGATGGATGAGAATATTCTTGGCGCGCCGTTCAGCTTTGAGGATTTTAAATCCAGATACGGCGCGCCTGAAATCAGCAAAATATGCAGGGTCTTTTATATTGTCCTTACCTTCGTGATGCTTGCTGTCATAGCTTGTCCAAACATCGGTAATCGAAAGGCCTGCAACTGTCTGGTTGATCCCGTTTACCGTCGTCTGTACTTCAGGGAGTTCTGGCATATGGGCACATAATAGGCGAGCGGGTATAAAATGCAATTGCGAATATGAAAGTCCCGCCCTTTGTCGGAAGCCGGACTTCATCAAATGCGACGCTTTGTTTGTGAACCTATCTGCTGAGCTGCTTGAGCGCGTACTTAATCTTCTCTGTCGTTCCGTTGATATCGCTTGGAATATGCTCAAGTGCATCCTTGGCTTCCTTGTGGTTGTAGCCGAGCGACTTAAGGGCCTCGATGACATCGACGTCTCCTCCGCCGACGCTTCCGATGCCCGGCTCTGCTGCTCCGGCCTTGCCTTTGAGTTCGAGGACGATCTTGTCAGCGACTTTCTTTCCAATACCTGCAATCTTCGTAATGTATGCCGTTTCTCCGGTAGAGATAGCCTCGCGAAGTGCCTGCACTGAAGCTGCACCAAGAATGCCGATGGCTGACTTTGGGCCGATGCCTGAAACGGTAAGGAGGAGTTCGAAGAAGGAGAGGGTGTCTCGGTCCCTAAAACCGTAAAGGTCCAAAGCGTCTTCTCGGACAACCGTATGGATCCAGAGGGTCGCAGGGTCTCCTTCATGAAGCTGGCTCAGGGTATCGAGCGTTGCATACACTTTATATCCGACACCGCCATTGGTCTGGACGACCACGTATTTGAGGTCTTTGTGAAGGGCGATGCCGCTCAGGTATGAAATCATGCCTGTATTCTAGCAGAAATGGACCGAAAAGGCCGAATATGGGCCTTGGCAGTTGCTAATCCTGCGATAATCTGGTACATTCTTGCGTACATATGCCAATTATTCAATCAGCAAAAAAGGCTCTCCGAGGCTCTTCAAAGAAGAAGGTTTTCAACCTCCGACGACAGAAGAACGTAGATGCAGCCCTCAAGAACATCAAGAAGCTCGTTTCTGAGAAGAACATCAAGGAAGCGGAGAAGGCCCTTTCAGTCGCTTACAAGGCACTCGACAAGGCAGCTAAGGGTGGAACTATCAAGAAAGGCGAAGCATCTCGAAAGAAGTCTCGAATGTCAGCTCTCATCGTCCGAAGCAAGTAATAGCTTCAAATCAAAAAGCCTCCGAGAAATCGGAGGCTTTTGTTTTTGCTGATCTGGCAGTCTGCAGCGATTTAGTTTTGACGGCGCTCGTGAACCTCGCGAATGATCGTCACATGCTTCGTGATCTCGTCCTTAACGTCTTGCGGGTTTGGGATCTCTCGGCACATGAATCGAAGTTCCGCTGCCGCCGTCTGCACCTCAAGGTCTCCGTATCCCATCATGGTTGGAATGGCTCCTTCGATTCGCACTGATATGTCCTGGATGTTATGAAGGCTGAGCTCCGAGATTCTCCGGTCAAAGAATCCACACTGCCTGCTATTGATGATCCGCTTGTCCGTCACGATCCAAGTTTCAAGGGTGTACATGGTCAGCGTATAGAACAGGAAGAACCAGAGTGCCATGTAATAGCATGAAGATATAAGGATGAAGAGGGAAAGGAGGTTGTTGGAGAGAATCATTGGACCGAATACTACGAGTACGGCAAGCGGGATGAATCCGCCGAGAAATATGTACGTAATCCTTCCAACCAGCGTAAACCAATGCCTATGGAGAAACAGAAGAACTGTCTCGTCATCCTTCTTTCCTTCGAACGTATATGATGTCTTCGTGATGAATGAGAATAGGTCCATATGCTTATAGTTATGCTGCCAAAACGGCCTGAACGTAGAATAAAGTGGTAATGAGGGACAGAAGTATGGATCCTCCCAGGAATATTATCGCGAGCTTTTTCGGCTGTCCGCTTACGCCGAATCGAATGAGGTGATAGAGGATGAAAAAAGCTCCGGTCCAGTATATGAGCATCGCGAGCGTGAATACGAATGTCACCACTCCTGTGCCTGAAGTGAATGTCGACGCCTGCGAAAGAAGGTCCAATGTTGGGTTATTCATGCAGATTAAGTATATCAATTTGGTATACTTACGTCATTCATGGATTCTTCAGCTCCGTTAGGAATCAGGGTTTGGGCGGCACTGATACTGACTCCGCTCATTGTCGGTTTCGGAGGAACTGTCGCTTTCTTGCATTTTATGAATCCTCCCGAGTTTCAAGATGATTTTGCTCTGGCGGCCCAGGCCTCCCGCCTTGCTCGGCCGGAAATCCTACCGTCGGTTCAACTGCCCGTCTCCGTTGCCGTTGCGGAAATTGAGACCCCGGAAGATCCCTTGGAAACCGCTTCTTCAAGCGAAGACACAGCGATCCTTGCTACGACCACAGCATCTTCTTCAGCACCAACAACGATTCCCTCAAAGCCTGTTACTGCTGCTTCAACCGCAAGCTCTGCTGCGCCATCGAGTACGGCGAAGGCCGATGAACCGGTGACTGGATTCAGGCTCAACGTTCCGTACTACAAGCAGCAGTACACCAACAGTTGTGAGGCTGCATCTCTCAGAATGGCGCTGGCTTACAGGGGCATATTCAAGAATGATATGGAACTCATTGTCTTGATGGGATACAAGCCGAGACCGAGAGACTTGGTGAACAATATCTGGGATGATCCTCAGGAAATGTACGTGGGGGAAGTTGATGTCGTCGATATCTCGAAAGGCTACGGAGTTTATGGAAAGCCTGTTGCGCGAGTTGCGCGCGAGCTTGGCCGGCGTGCTGATTTTGCCGATGACATAACTCCTTATGCGCTCGCTGCTGAGGTTCGAAGAGGGAATCCTGTCCTTATGTGGGGATATACAAGCCTTACCGGTTCTCCGTATACATGGAATACGCCAGAGGGAAAAACCGTAACGGCATTCAGAGGCGAGCATTCAAGACTTGTTGTTGGTTATGAGGGTGAAGTTGAAAATCCCACAGGTTTTTACGTTCATGACCCTTTCAATGGGAGAGAGTACGAGTATTGGACAAGCCAGGCACTCTTCGCACAATTCCATGCGGTGAAGAATGTTACGAATCAGGCTGTCGTGGTTAGGTAAGGGAAGGGCAAAAGCCAGTCTTTACGCATTGAACAGATTATCCTTGTCGGTCTCGATTCGGCTGACCAACTCCTTGAAGATGGCCTCGATCGTTTTATCCACTGCAACTTTTGGCATTTTCATGCTCGTGAGCATTTCTAGTGTCACATTGTTCTTTTTCCATGTTCTGCCTCCGTCGAGATATATGCTGAGGACGGGCTCAATTTTGTCTAATGCATAAATGAATTTGCTTTCATCGTCCTCTCTGGCTTCGTATCGGTCGATAGCGTCGTGAAGTTCGGGGAACTCTGGGAACTCGCTTCTCAGTCTTCGGGCAGCTTCTTGCTCCTTGTTATGCTTGCTGTTCAGGACATCTGCATCTGTCTGATAAAAGAATGTGTCTCCGGCATATATTTCAACCAGGTCATGTGCAAGGGCATAAGAGAAAAGCTTGCTTAGATCCAAGTCAAGCTTGTACGTCGAATGGATATGCCAAGCAAGCATCGCGAGCGTGAATGAATGCTCGACGTCGTTTTCGTTCTGGTCACTCTTGTGCACGAGCAGGCTTCGCTCGATCGTTCGGTATTGATGCAGAAGGTTGGTGAATTTGAGAAGCTGGTCCAGGGAAGGGTTCATGGCGGTAGGCGTTGGAATATTGGCTAATTCTAACCCGGCCTGGATTTTGGGCAAATCTACCAGGGATTTCCTTGTTGTGCTCTCTTCGGAATCTCCGACTACGTCGGCGGGTGGCTTTCCGGTTTCCTCGAATGGCAGTTCTCGAAAACACGGAAAGTCCTTTCGATTCCTGACGCAGGCAAAGCAGTTTGCCTGCTTCTCGGCATCGGCATAAGTAAAAGGCGCCCATTCCAGGCGCCTTTTACTTATGGGTGCTCTCGACAGGAATCGAACCTGTATTTTAGCTTCCGCAAAGCTATGTCCTATCCATTGAACGACGAGAGCGGGGAAGTCCACAGGATGTGCACATGTGTACGGAATCTGTGGATATTCAGGAAAATATCATGAAGATGGCTAGAAGCCAAAGTATTCAAGGACCTTCTGGCCAAGCGGCTCAGGGTGATGGTCCTCGAGGAGGTTCTCGAGAAGGAAGTCTCTCACATCGTCAGGATCTGTTCCGTCGAGCGGGATTGCGATGAGGGGAACCATCGCCTTTCGCGACTTGATGATGAGCTTTGAATGCCCGTTTACGTGACGGTTATCCTCAACCCAGAATGAGTCGAGCGTTGCGTAGGGGTAAAGTGTCCGATCGATCATCACGCCTTTTTTGCTCACTTCAAATCTGACGATCTCTGGCCTCCGGGAGGCAAAAAGGGAAAGGGCAAATGCCGCGACGATGATGAGGAGGGCGAAAAGGGCGTCACCGAAGATGACTGAAAGTATTGCAATCGAGACGGCTATGATGCCGACCGCCCAGTACCAGTCCGAAGTCTTCTCCTGAAAGAAGTATTCGTGAGTTTCCCAGATAAAAGGACCCTTGTATGCCATGCCGCTATTCTACCATACAAATAATTTTTGAAATGTCATGATTCTTGTCATTCGTGAACAACCACGGTCTTTGGATTGTAGATCGTGAAGTATAGGGAAAGTGCGGAGGCGGTCGCCGTTACGAGCACGCCGATCCAAAAAAAGATATTACCGATGCTTGCGGTGTATTCAAGGGCGCCTGCTTTTGTGAGAATGTAATTCCAGTCATGGATCACGGATTCTCCTCCCAGGAGTGGAAGTTGCATAGTGATGGCGTCCTTAACATATACGGAAGTGTTTATGAGGCTTTGCCCAAGCCAGAGTGACATGATCGAACCTGCATAGTAGCTTCCTTTGGCGGTGAAATAGGACACGAGAAAAGCGGGAATTGCGAGCTGCAAAAATGGCCCTCCGAGTATTCCCACAAACTCTCCAAGCAGCCTGAATATGGTGTGGCCCGCCTCGTGGAAGGCAAGGTTGGTTGAGTCAAGGAATGAGCCATCAACCGGGTTCGCTGCGTAGATGAAGAATAGGACGATGAAAAATAAAGTGGCCAATCCTTGGATTGCGGAGAAGGCGAAATCAAATGCTGATCGGGCTTTCATTGCCTTCAGTATATCAAAACGGACGCATTCATTTATGCCCTGTGTCTGTATTCGTATGAAAGTCTATTGTATTCGTCGGTCGGGTAGGAGCAGATGCCGGCATCGTTCCAGAGGGCAAACTCCGCGACGCCCGAGTCGAGGGCGAATCTGCTGCAGACTGTGCAGAACGGTTCTCCTGACTTGAGAATGTTTCCGGCTTCGTCCGCTCGCGTGAAATACAAAGTCGAGCCCTGTATTTCATTTGGGTGATTTTTAACCGCATTGAGAATCGCGCGCCATTCGGCATGCATGCAGCAGGTCCTGTCATATTTTGGTTTACCTGCGAAGTCGGGCTCAAGACATCGTCGGCAGGCAAGGTTATCAAGCGGGGGTGCGTTGTATCCCTGGCCGATTACCTTTCCGTATTTCACGATGACGGTACCGCATTTTGCTTTGAGACAAAGAGCCTTCTCTGCGACCTTTGCGGCTTCGTGCATCCAGTGGGTGGCTTGTTGTTCGGATTCGCCCGCGATATATTTCATGTTTATTCAATCCAGGGATCTGGAACTTGGACTGGTTTGTTTAGTTGGCGTCGGTGCATCTGAAATCCCTGTCCGGGGACTCAGATTTTGCGACCTTTACCAGGTACTCACATGTTTCAATGTTATCAGCGTAACCAAAGACAAGCATCATTCGTTCCCATCCGACTGATGAATTCATCATGAACCACTGTGCTGGTATGTTCAAGCCTCCTCTCGGATGTCTTTCGACTGCTTCGAACAGGTCAGTATTTCTATGTGAGTATCCGGTAAAAAAACCAACAGCAATCGCGATCGTAAAAACTAAGAAGTTATTTTTCATGGCGGAGAGAGGGGGATTCGAACCCCCGATGGGATTGCTCCCATGCCACCTTTCCAAGGTGGTACATTCGACCGCTCTGCCATCTCTCCATGGGTTCATCATATACGGAGTTTGAAGGATGTTCAATTTGTTTGAAAAAAAATGGGGAGGAGGTGAGATGGGTGCAATCTCGCACATACTCCCGCAAAGATAAAGAAAAAAGCACATACCCTTACAGGTACATGCTTTTTTCTTTATGTGCGGAGGAGGTGAGATTCGAACTCACGGGCCCCGTAAAGGGCCTTCTGTTTTCAAGACAGACGCATTCGACCACTCTGCCACTCCTCCGCGTATGACTATATATTAAAGCTGGTTTTTTTTCAACTTTTTGACATACTAGGGAAGAAAGGCCGTTTTCGCCCATAAAACAAAGGAGAAAACGGCCTGGTTGTCAGGACCGGGCGGTCCGACATCCCAAAGATACACGCTAAAATAACATGAAATACCTCGGCATTGATTTCGGCACGAAAAGAATTGGATTGGCTGTTTCGGATGAGGCAGCCACTTTGGCTTTTCCAAAGTCGATCGTTCAGGGTGGCAAAGGCGCTGCCGCTGAAGTCGTTGCATTCTGCGAGAAGGAAGGGGTTTCCGTTGCGGTCATCGGCGAATCAAAGAATTTCAAAGGTGAGGAAAATGCGATCATGGAAAATACTCGGGGGTTTGCCAAAGAGCTTGAGGCAGCCGGGCTCAAGGTCGTATATGAGCCTGAGATACTTTCAACGGTTCAGGCGCAACAGATACAAGGGGATACAGGGAAGCTTGATGCATCAGCGGCAGCCATCATCCTTCAGAGTTATCTAGACAGGCTTAAGTTTCAATCAAATTAATCTCAATACCACATATATGAATACTGAAAATACAAATACAACGAATGCCGAGTCTGAAGTTCCGGCTGCAGGGGTACCAGAAGAATCTGCCCAGCCAATGTCTGCACCTGTATACGCATCAATCGATGACTTTGTGAAAATTGAAATGAAGATTGGAAAAGTTCTAGAGGCCGTTCCTGTCGAAGGATCTGAAAAACTCCTGAAGCTGAAGGTTGATTTTGCTGAGGCTGAACCACGACAGGTCCTTTCTGGAATTGCTAAATTCGTGACGCCTGAAGATTTGATCGGGAATTCATTTCCTTTCGTAACAAACCTTAAGCCTCGACCGATGATGGGTCTTGAGAGCCAGGCAATGATTCTCGCAGTGAATGACGATCAGAATTTTGCGCTTCTTAAGCCTACTGCCGAAATAAAAGCAGGAACGAGCCTGAAATAATTCTGACTTTGTCGTATAATGGGCGAAATGAGTATCGCTCAGAAACTGTTCAAATATTTTCCAGCCCCTCGCATCATCTCGATGCCTCAGGTCGGAGTTGAGATAACTGCGACTTCGATCAGGTATATGGAGCTTGCGAGGTCGGGGGACGGAACAAAGCTCGGCAGGTACGGCACGCAGGAAGTTCCTGGCGGTGTATCGCTCAGGGAATCTCTCGTCGCAAACAAGGATCTCGTCGCGGCATTGAAAAAGATCCAGAGAGCAAACCGGTTCCAGTTTGCTGAAGTCTCCATTCCCGAGGAAGACTCGTACCTGTTCACGACAGAGATACCTCTTGGCGAAGACGAGGAGATTCGAAGCCATATCGAGTTTCACCTTGAAGAGAACGTTCCTGTCAGCCTCGCTGATGCGGTCTTCGACTACCATGTCATCCATAAGGATGAAAAGAAGGGGACAGGCTTCGCTTCGGTCTCGGTCGTGCAGAGGTCTGTCATTGATCAGTACATAGATCTGTTCGAAATGTGCGGCATGACGCCTATCTCATTCATTATTGAGAACCAGGCTCTGGCAAAGGCTCTCACTCCTCGCAATGCCGACTTCTCGTCGCTCATTGTCCATGTCGGCGCCGTAAAGACCGTTCTTTCGGTTGTCAGCGAGGGTGCCGTTCAGTTCACCTCGACCGTGAGTATCGGGAGCAATGACTTCACTGCAGCCATCGCAAAGGAGTATGGCATCTCGCCTGTCGAAGCAGAACGGCTCAAGCAGGAGAAAGGGTATCTGAAGAATCCGGAGAACAATGAGTTCTTCATGCTCCTCATCAATGCCGTATCCGCACTCAGGGACGAGGTCCAGCGCGTGTACATGTACTGGCAGACCCATTCTGAGAAGAATGGGAAGCAGGGCTCGCAGACAAAGGTTATCCTTGCCGGCAGAGACTCATCTATCATCGGATTCAGGGAATATCTTGCCCTCTCGCTCAAGGTTCCGGTAGAGCTTGCGAATGTCTGGGCAAACGTATTCACCTTCGACAAGGAAATTCCGCCGATCGAGTATCTTGAATCGCTCGACTATGCGGTCGCGGTCGGTCTCGCTCTACCAAAAAATACAGACTAGCGTACAATAGGAAACGATATGCTCCATCTTCTTACTGAAGAACACAAGGCGAAAATTATCAGGCAGTACCGAATGAGACTTCTCATCGTGCTTTGCCTCGGCATCGTTCTGACGCTTGTCGCCGCTGCCATCTTCCTCATTCCTTCCTATGTGATCTCCTTCAGCGCGTACTCCGAGGTGCAGGCCGAGAAGAATAGGCTCGTCTCTCTTGTTGCGGCAAAGCAGACGGACGCTTTGGCAAATGACGTGAAGGAAGTCTCAAACACTCTCGAGGCACTCAAGTCTCATGCAGACAGGAGGAATCCGACTCGAATCTTTGAGCGGATTGTTCAGGGCAAGCCATCCGGCGTCTCTGTGACAAGCTTCGCCTATACGCCCGAATCGGACTCGCAGGTCACTGTGGACGTTGCGGGGAAGGCAAATACTCGAGGGTCACTTTCGTCATATGTAGACATGCTGAAGGCTGACAAGGTATTCTCAGGGGTCTCCATCCCGCTTTCCAGCTTTGCCCGCGAGCGAGACATCTCATTCAATCTGAAGATTTCGGTGAACACGGCCGATGAATCATGGATATTCAGCGCTCCGGAAGCTTCTGTGGTCGAGGAGGCTGCGATGCCGTCGATGGTTCCTGCGACTTCGACAGATAGCCAGTAAAACATCATGAGCAAAACAACCCGAATCTTCATACTCAGTCTTCTGGTCTCGCTTGCTTCTGTTGCGGGGTACGCCTACGGCACCTCGTATGTATCAGGCCTTTCAGAAAAGACACGTGCGGCAAAAAGCGACGTTGAACTAGCTGAAATAAAATACCGGCACATCCTCTCGCTTGAGAAGGCTGCACAAAATACTAACAGTGAGACTTCTCAGATAAACGAGTTTCTCATCCAGCCAAATGCGGCGATCGGGTTCGTCACGAAGATCGAGTCTGATGCGGCTGATCTCGGTCTCAGCTATAACACCGATTCAATCGAGGTGCGAAACACTGAGGCCTTGAGCGCACAGGGAAAGGAGCTCGTTGTCGTAAGCTTTACGGCAAGCGGCAGATGGGCATCAGTATTCAAGATGATCAAGAGCGTCGAGAATCTTCCATATGCAGTCAAGTTCGATAAGATCGATCTGGTCATGCTCGGCGATTCGAATCCGGCACAGGCAGTTTCAGCGACAGGCACGACGCCTTCCGTACGGGAAAAGAACTGGAAGGCGTCGATGATCTTCACAGCAGTTAAGATGCAGGACAAATAATATGAAATCAAACTTCCTTGATAGGGCGAAAAACATAAGGCTGATCCGGAACAATCCTGACCGGGACTGGGCCGTACTTTTCACGTTGCTTTTGATCCTCGTCGTCTGTGCTCTTGCTTGGAGCGTCTATTTCTTCTTCGGGATCGTTCGGGATATCGAAGAGGTTCAGGCATATAAGGATACCAAGGTGCAGAACAATCTTGATGGGACTGAAGCCGAGCTGAAGAACATCATAGATACATACGAGAAGAGGAAGGCTGAAGGGCAGAAGCTGAAGGGCAGCTATCCCGTGCTTGGCGACCCGTCGGTATTTTGATAAGGTACTGGTGCCGCGCAATGCAACGGTTAAAAGACTTTGATGTGCATTGCGCGGCAGACACATGCCCTTGTAGTTCAATGGATAGAACTGCGGACTTCTAAGCCGTTAATCTAGGTTCGATTCCTAGCGGGGGCACCCGATTTAAAAAGCCGAGCTCGTCTCGGCTTTTCCTTTACTCGCTCCTCTTCTTGAGCTACTGTTTGCCCAGAAATTCAAAAATCAAACCAAGAGAAAGGGTGAAAAAATGATCAAGATCAGCAAATCATCATTCCTCAAGGTATTCGGAAGGGTCTTTGAGGCGTACGAAAGAAAGTCAGGAATCTTTGCCGAGCATTCGGCGGAAGTCTCGGGTCCTCAGCACATTCATTGTCCGCAAGGCATTGAGCGGGGAAGCCCGGATCATCTGTACTGGCTGGCACTCGTTGCCATGTCAGACAGAAGGACAAACAGCATGGTTTTATACCGGAACTTCGCAAAGATGTTCGGGGATAATCCCAGTTTGTTTGTCAGAGGCGTATTGTTGGAGGTTGAGACTGTAACCGTGCTCTTTCGCACATACAAGATTGCTTTGCCCGTAAGCGAAATAGCTTTCTTCATTGAGCGAAAAAGGCATTTGGATGAATGTTTCCGAGGCGATCCGCTTCTCATATATGACTGCGTGAAGAACGTATCTGAACTTATGCGAAAGCTCAAGTCGATCGCTCGTTCTCGCGGAATTGGAAATATCTTTCCGGGAGCAAAAGAGAAAATCTTCTGCTTGCTCGCGATGTTTCTGAGAAAGTTCTCGGGACTGCAATTCGCCGATGTCGTTCCTGTCGACGTATGGGTCCAATCCATAAGTGTCTCTACGAGAGTCGTGAAAGGGAAGGGCCGAATGAGCTTCGGTGGATTGGGTAAGCGCCTGCGACCCTTGATGCAGAAGGCATTCCTTCCGTATCTGGATGTTCCTGGTGCCACTGACGCAACCTGGATACTGGGGAAGTTCGGCTGCACTCTTTGTGCGGGTAAGGATATGACGACTCTCTGCCCTTTGTACGACATTTGTCGCGGTCCATTCGAGAGGCCGCGCAATCAGGTGTCGAACAAGCATGTCGGGATGGTCGAACTGCCTCCGAAGTATAAAAGAAGGTGTTCTGAAAAATGACACAAGGCCCGCACAATTTTATGTGCGGGCCTTTTTAGTTCTTATTCTTCAGGTTGGGCATTTAAATACATAAGTAGATCAGGGCGAGAATAATCATATTTGCTGGATAGAACCAGTAGAACCACCATCTCGATATCCGAGGACCCAAATTTCCGTTGTAGAACAAGATGGGCACGATGCCAAATACGGCAAATGCCTGGATGAGATTCAATCCGGTAAGAGAAATCCTTGCCGCTTCAAGGACGGGAATCGTTGTGAGGCTGGCAACTCCCGCATCTTTGCTCTTCAGATACAGTCCGCTTGCGAGTATGGTCAGTATTCCATATATGCCATACGACGCTCCACTCACATATGCAATTACGAGAATGATGATGTTCGTTGAGATTCGAAGTGGCAGGCTTTTGATTTTGTCCGCGGCAGCAAGCGCTGCGACTCCCAGGGCAAGGGTGAAGAAGATATTAAGTGAAAAGAAATCATACCCGCCTAATTCATGGAAATATTTATAGGGAATCTGTGAGATGATCCCGAATAGAAAGAGCCGTCCGAAGTACTTGTTGCGATCCTTTGTTTTTGAGTACCCTTCTGCGATCAAGAAGGCGAATAGAGGGAAGGAGAGTCTGCCGATGATTCGCCATGCGATCTGTTCCGGGAAAAATAGAAATCCGATATGGTCGATGAGCATGGTGAGACATGCAAGGAGTTTCAGCTGGAGCGAATTCATGCACCCTTTATTTTACAATAAAAACCGCACAGAGATCTTGTGTCTGGCTGAGCAAAGAAAAGACCCGGCTCCAGCCGGGTCTTTTCTTTCCGTGCTGGGATACAGTCCTCTCCGACTACGTCGGCCGGTGAGTTTCGATTTCGCCCTCGTCCATCCTTCGTTGGACTCGGCTCAATAACGAAACTCCTTTCTCGTCCTGACAGGAAACGCGCAGGCGTTTCCCTTATCCCCGTAAAAGCAAAAATATAACCGAGCGTGAAGCCCGGTTATATTTTCGTGTGGGGGATACAGGACTCGAACCTGTGACCTTCTCAGTGTAAATGAGTTGCTCTACCAACTGAGCTAATCCCCCGATGTCGACCACTATACATCAAAGCCTTTCTAATTTCAAATTTTTGAAAACGGGCATTTGCGTGGTACTGTAACGTTAATGACACAAATTGTGCCTAAAAATATAGAAATTCTCTTCGAAAATGACGATTTTCTGGCCATAAACAAGCCGGCTGGCCTTGTCGTGCATTCGGACGGAAAGACGGTTGAACCGAGCGTATGCGACTGGGTTCTCGAAAAGTACCCTGAAGTGAAAGGGGTAGGAGAGCCTTCTCGGCTCCCGGATGGCTCGATGGTTGATCGTCCTGGCATCGTTCACCGACTCGACCGAGACACTTCAGGCGTGCTTCTCATTGTCAAAAATCAGCCCACTTTCGAGTTCTTCAAGGACCTGTTCAAGCGGCATGTTATCCAGAAGCGATACAATACGATCGTTTGGGGTGAGGTGAAGCTCGACAAGGGCAAGATTGACCGACCGATCGGTCGGAGCAAGAGCGACTTCCGGAAATGGTCTGCCGAGCGGTTCGCCCGAGGCGAGCTCCGAGAGGCATTGACCGAATATGAGGTTGCCAAGCGAATTGACCTCACTGATGACTCAGAGAGGGCTCAGCATGGCCATTCTTTCAAGAATAACCCTGAATTCATCCCTAAATTCACCTTCCTGGATGTCTATCCGAAGACCGGCAGGACTCATCAGATCCGAGTCCATTTCAAGGCGATCAACCATCCGGTAGTAGGAGATGGCCTCTACGCTCCAAATCACCCGAAAGCGCTTGGTTTCGAACGGCTTGCACTCCATGCCCGATCTGTCGATTTTACTGCCCCTTCAGGTGACCGTGTGCTCATTGAGGCACCTCTTCCGGCTGACTTCGAGGCCGCTTTACTTAATATATAAGGTCTGCTATATTGATGTCCCATATGACAGCTACAACTAAAACAGCTAAAAAGCCTGTAAAGCTCGCTTCCGACAAGGGTTCAAAACTCAAGGATTTCGACATGCGAGTGGGTGACACAGTACGAGTTCACCAGAAGATCCAGGAAAAAGGAAAGACTCGACTCCAGGTTTTCGAAGGAATGGTCCTCGCTCGAAAGCACGGTGCTGAGAAGGGTGCTACGTTCACAGTTCGAAAGAACGCAGGAGGATACGGAGTAGAACGAATTTTCCCTCTCTTCTCTCCAATGATCGACAAGGTAGAAGTCGTTCGACGAGCCAAGGTCCGACGAGCTAAGCTCTACTACATCCGAGACAAGGCTGCTAAGGAAATCAGCAAGCGAATGAAGATGGAAATGATGCGAGCTGACAGCAATGACGTCCAGGTAGAAGAGGACGAAGCTCCAGCAGCAGAAGTTGCAGCTGAATAATCTCAATACGAAAAAGCCCCGCTCTGCTCTCAGACGGGGCTTTTTTCTTTGCCAGTTCATGGTCGACTCAGGGCTGCGCTATCTGGCTACGTTTGCAAAAGGGTCTGTTTTTATGTACTATTCCGTCACAAGCTGTTAGTTGGCTTGGGGAATGCGCGGGTGTTGAAACTGGTAGACAAGCTACCTTGAGGTGGTAGTGCTCGTAAGGGCGTGGAGGTTCAAGTCCTCTCCCGCGCACAATAAATAAAAGACCCAGATGAATTCTGGGTCTTTTATTTATCCATGATAGCGGGTGAAAAGCGGGGCTCCGAGAGGCTTGTCTTGTGAAGCAACTTCATAATCTAATCAATTGACCTTCATGTGAGGGGTGTATAATGAATCCATTATGATGCCACGAAAAAAATCAAAGCTTCTTGTTTCAGCTATCTTGCTCGTGCTGGCCGGACTCGTCACCCTTATCTTCATTCAGTCCCGCCGACCAAATGAGCTCCCTTCTAGCGTGCTCGGTGTCTCGTCATCAACTCCTGCTCTGACAGGGAACGTCAAGGTTGAAACTTCAAAGAATGAAACCGCGGATTACCAGACCGAGGTGAACATTCCACAGTTCGAGAATCCTGGCGATTCATTTGCACTTCAGCATATCAATAAGCAGATTAAGGATAATGTCGGACAGCTTGTCATGAATTTTACCGAGGAGATACAGCAGATAAAAACCGAATCTCCCGACAGCCCTTTTAACGATCCGAGCCTTCCGAAGCATTCGCTCATGATCAAGGTCGCGAGCGCCAAAGAGGTTTCAGGGAAGTATTTCGTAGTAGAGCTTAAGGATTACTCATATGTCTCAGGGTCAGCGCATCCATTCACGGCCACCATTGCATATAACTTCGACCTCAAGACTGGTGATCTTATTGGACTGTCCGACATATACAAGGACAAGGCGCAATTCCTTCAGGCGGTGTCAACGTTCGCAAAAAAGGAGCTTCAGCCAAAACTTGAATCCTTCTTCGAAGATGGGATTTCTCCGCAGGAGCAGAACTTCTCCGTCTACACTCTCGTGGAGGGCGGCATCCGATTCGTCTTTGACCAGTACCAGGTTGCACCGTATGCGGCAGGGGAGCAGAGCGTAACCGTGCCTGCATCAGCGCTTGCCGGTCAGCTTAAAATCGCTCTGTAGCTTTGCTTCGGTGAGCATTCCTCGTCTCAAGGCCTCATTGCTGGCCATTTCTCAAAAGATTTGATATAACTGTGAGCACGCAATGGCTTCGGCCAAAGCGCATATGGTGCCCATAGCTTAGTGGTAAAGCTCCAGTCTGTGGATCTGGCTACGAGAGTTCGATCCTCTCTGGGCACCCATTTTTTCACGCATAAATCCCAGCTTCAAAACAGGCTGGGATTTTGCGTTCCGAAAAATGGAGTGTGCCCGTATGGGTGCACCCATTCCGACATTTGCCCGCGCAAGCGGGCTTTTGTATTGCATGGTTGACCAAGCAAGCACGGAGGTGCTTGCGGGAGAGGGTCGAAAGGGTTCTCCAGCATTTTCGAGAGGCGAGTCGCGTTGCCCTCACGCCTCCGACGATCATCGAGCTTTTGGATAGGCACCCTAAAAGAGAGCAGCTAAAACCCCGACCGCAAGGCCGGGTTTTGCTATACTTCCCCCCATGGAACCAACACCTTCAAAAGAACCGGTACTATTTTACGAGCGGGAATTCTACGTATTTTCAAACTTCTCAGCCTTCATGGTCGAATGGCAAGGCGTACTCTGGATGACGTCAGAGCATGCATATCAGGCAGCACATTTTACCGACCAGGGCATTATCGATGAAATCAAAGCTGCACGGTCAGCGCATGATTCGAAGAAGATTGTTGAGAAATATCAAGACAGGAAAAGGGAGGGGTGGAAGGAAATGAAAATCGCTGTGATGGAAGAAATTGTCAGAGCAAAGCTTTCGCAGCATCCGTACATTCTTAAGAAGCTTCTTCAGACTGAGGACAGGGAAATCATCGAGAACTCTCCGAAGGATGCATTCTGGGGATGGGGCCTGAACAAGGACGGCGAGAATCATCTCGGAAAAATTTGGATGAAGCTGCGAGCGGAACTTCAGGCAGATGGCGCCGGCAATATTAATCAGTAAGACGGTACCAAAAGAATTAAATGAAAATATATTTTGCAGGATCAATCAGGGGTGGACGGGATGACCAAGAGCTTTATTTCTCAGTCATTGCCGAGCTCCAGAAATACGGAACGGTACTCACGGAACATATCGGCGACAAGTCTTTAACTGGTTTCGGCGAGACGCAGCGAACAGATAAGGAGATTTTCGAAAGGGATATGGACTGGGTGCGAGAAGCTGATGTGGTTGTCGCTGAGGTTACAACTCCGAGCCTTGGGGTCGGATACGAATTGGGTCAGGCCGAAGCGATGGGCAAGCCGGTTCTTTGCCTTCATAGAGAAGTCGAAGGGAAGAGACTTTCTGCGATGCTTGCAGGCAATGACTATTTCACCATTAAGAAGTATGCAAATCTTGATGAGGCGAAGTCGGTCATGAGTGAGTATTTCAGCAAGTAGATCTGGCTCGGTGCAACATAACGAAAAAGGCGATGCTTCGATTGAGGCATCGCCTTTTTTCTTGTCCGGCTCGGTTCGCTCCACTTACTGACAAAGCGCCTGCGGGATGTATACCGTCACTTCGTCAAAGCCTGCCGTGGCAAAGAGTGCTTTGAGCTGCTTCCGAGCATTATCTGAAGCCGTTTCTAGAATATTTGCAGCGCATGCATCCTGTCGGATCGCTCTCTCCGCTTCGGCCCGTGCCTTAGACTCGAGATCCTTTCCGTCTCGCGAGAGAATCCCTTGCTTTCGGTCATAGACCCGAGTCTTTTCATTGTCGAGTTTTGTCACGAGGATTTCTGGGGCAGGGAGGCTGATTGTAAGCTTTCCATCATCGACCTCAACGTCCTTGTCTGCTAGCTTCTTGAGATCGAATCCTGCGATAATCTCAGCGTGCGCGATGAGAAGGATTCGATCTCCATACAAGATGTTCGAGAAGAAATTCCCTTTCTGCCCTCCTTCGATGATCTTCTCCATGGTAAACGAAGAGGTCTCAAGCCTGCCGAGCTCCCGAATTTCCTTCACGACCGAGCTTTGGCTCAGGTTCATGCCTGACGATCCGCCGAATATGAACTGACCGATTTTGTAAGAGCAGAAGAGGAATAATAGGATTGCAGCCAGTACCGCTATGATTTTCAAAATGGTCTTATACATGCATTAAGCATAATCTCAGTCAGGCTGTGAGTAAAGCGTGTTCCTTGTGGCTCTCTCTGCTATATAATATCTCTCATACAGCTCTATGAATACGAATCCGCAAAACTTGCTCCAGGCGGCAACCAAGGTTGCCCTTCTTCTCGTCATATTCGGATTCTTTCCGGTATTCCTCGCCGTCGTCGTCTATAACTACAACAACAACGCTTCTTCCTTGGTTCAGATAACTTCTGCATTGGACGAGGAATACAGCAAGGCTTCCTCAAGTCTGGTGGTGCTTACTCAGGAGCAGGCAGACATCCTTCGACGGATCAATCAGTTCTCAGTCGGTGTCTGGGTAGACAAATCCGATCAGAAGGCACGGACAATCATCAATCCGGACAATACCTTCTCGGAATATGAGGACAAGAGCAAGACTGCATACGGTACATGGCGTGCCAAAGTCGTCTCCGACAGGAACGAGGCTGGGGAGACACAGGCAAGGTACATGCTCCAGAAGAATCATCTCGGAGGGAACAAAAAAGTATCGGTTCTATACGAAATTATCCAGCTTGATGAAGAGACATTCGTCCTTAATACTATTGCCCGTGGAAGCACGGAAGACTTGAACAGGGCATTCGATTCGGCAACCGGAACGGATACCATTTACAGGCTCCGATCAGGGGGCGGTCAGGGAACTGTTACCCTTGAGAAGGACAAGGAACCGTTCGATCAGCGCCAGGAATAAGCCTGAGCCTCGCCTCGGCGCTTGTAGTATACTGTCGGTATGAAGATCATCGCCTCAGGTCCCGCACTTGAAAGACTCAATGATGAGGCATTTCGGTTTGCCGCGAGTATCCGATCGGAAGGCTTAAGCGAATTCATGACATTCGTTACGGATATCGGCAGTCCTCAGAATATGGCCATGCTGTCGCTCGTGCTCGTCTGCCTCTATTGGCTGCATCGCAAGTACGTTCATATGATTCAATTCGCACTTGCGATGGGTTCGGTCAGCCTTATTACCTGGGGACTGAAGAATCTCTTCCGGGCTCCAAGGCCTGAAGATTCCATCATGGTTATCGACGGCTTCAGTTTTCCGAGCGGGCATGCATCAACCGCGACTCTGCTTTTTGTGCTCGTCGCATATACGTATAAAGGGCATATAAAGAATATCTGGCTCAGGCGAGTATTCATCGGTGCCAATGTTCTTGCGGTTATCCTGATCGGTTTTAGCAGAGTGTATTTCGGCGTGCATTATGCAACCGACGTGATTGCGGGAATCGTGATTGCCGCGATCATGGCATCGATATCCATTATCATTACTGAAACCAAGTTTAAAGAAGCTATATGATGAGTTATTTTGACGCAGTTATTCTTTCGGTTGTTGAGGGCCTTACCGAATTCCTCCCGGTGTCTTCTACTGGCCATATGATTCTCGTGAGCAATATCCTGGGCATTGCCAGCGACCCGTTCACGAAAGTCTTCGAGGTGGTCATACAGTTCGCTGCTATCTGCGCCGTAATCTTCATATATTGGAAGACCATTGTCAGCAGCAAGAGCCTTGTCCTCAAGGTCGCAAGCGCATTCATTCCGACTGCGGTTCTCGGTCTCTTACTTCATTCATTCATAAAGGCGTATCTTTTTGAAAGTGTCCTGACGGTGGTCATTGCCCTTTTTATAGGAGGAATTGCCATCATATTTTTTGAGAAATGGGCCGAAAAGAAGAGGGCGGCGTCCGGGACTTCAGAAATTGAGCAGTCTCCGTCAGTGCCTCTGGCAGACATTACCTATAAGAAGGCTTTCTTTGTAGGCCTTTGGCAGTCTCTTGCCATGATTCCCGGCGTATCCCGTTCAGCTGCAACCATCATCGGCGGCGAAGCGATGGGCATAACGCGAAAGTCCATCGTTGAGTTCTCATTCCTTCTCGCCATTCCGACCATGCTCGCGGCGACGGTCCTCGACCTGCATTCATCGAGCCTGGCTTTCACGGAAGGGGAATGGAAGCTTTTGGCAGTCGGATGCATCGTTTCGTTTGCCGTAGCATTTCTGGCCGTTAAGTCATTCCTGAAGTATATTCAGAGCCATTCTTTTGCCGTCTTCGGATATTACCGAATCGTTCTCGCGATCGTATACGCTATATTTTTCCTTGGTATTTGGTAAAATATCGGCATGAATATTTCATCAAATTACAAGACACCTATCGCTGCAGCATCAAGCATCGTTGCCGGAGCGATCATTATCGGAGTGCTCGTATTTGCATATACGGCGTACGGAATCAGATCAATGGATAACCAGCTTTCGGTCACTGGTTCTGCGCGACAGTCCATCGTTGCTGACAAGGCTAAGTGGACTGTGAGCATTACGCGACCCGTCACTGCCTCTACGCTTAAGGCTGGCTATGCCGACATGTCCAATGACCTCAAGGTCGTCCTCGCATATTTCTCAAGGAATGGATTCGACCAGTCTGCGCTTACAGTTTCGACCGTCTTCATGGAAGAAGTCTATGAAAACTACCAGCCAGCTCCTGACCAGAAGAAGTACACCCTTCGACAGAGCGTCGAGCTTGCATCAGATGATGTAGAGAAGGTAAGCGCTCTTTCAAAGAATGTTCAGGAAATCATCAATCAGGGCGTCATCCTCAATGCCATGTCTCCAGAGTATTCATACTCAAAGCTTGCAGACCTCCGAGTGAGCCTTCTTTCGCAGGCGCTCAAGGATGCGAAGGATCGAGCGTCAGCTATCTCTGAAATGTCTGGCAACCGAGTCGGAAAGCTCAAGTCAGCTGCAAGCGGCGTGGTGCAGGTTCTTCCGCCGGGATCTATCGAAGTTTCTGACTACGGAGCGTACGACACTTCAAGCATCAACAAGGAAGTGATGGTTACGGTTCGGGCATCGTTCAGCCTGAAGTAAAAAACTGTTTGGCTTCAAAAAAAGCCCGCTCTTTTCAAATCAAAGGAGCGGGCTTTTTTGCACCTGTCATTTTTCGCACGGCGCCTGGTTCTTGATTTAGTTGCAATGACTGCATCGGGATGTATACTCTGAAGCAATATGGCAATTATTCTTGATGGAAAAAATCTAAGAAATGAAATCGCTGCGAAGCTCAAGGCCGTCGTGGATGAGAAGCTCGAGAAAGGCTTTGTTAAGCCTTCTTTGGCCATCGTGCAGATAGGGAACAATAAGGAGTCCGAGACATATATAAGGAATAAGAAGAGGTTCGGTGAAAGCATCGGCGTGAACGTCCTCCATGTGCATCTTCCAGAGGAAATAGAGCAGACTGAGGTTCAGAAGGAAATAAAGAATCTGAATGAAGACGAATCCGTTGACGGCATCATTCTCCAGCTCCCGATTCCGAAGCATCTTCATAAAGAAATGCTCATCGAATCTATTTCGCTAAAGAAAGACGTAGACGGTCTGACTTCAAGAAGCGTCAAAGGTCTTTGGATTGATTCGGGAACTTCGCTCATGCCAGCTACGACGAGGGGGATACTTTCTCTTCTCAAGAAATACGACGTATCGCTCTCTGGAAAGAAAGTGGTTGTCGTCGGAAGGTCGGCACTCGTCGGAAAGCCGACCGCACTCGCTCTTCTCAATAAAGGAGCAACTGTAACAATCTGCCACTCCGAGACAAAAGACCTTGAGGCGCAGACAGTCGAGGCCGACATCATCGTCGCTGCTGTCGGACGGCCTCGACTCATCTCACGCCACCATGTCCGACCCGGCCAAATCATCATTGATGTCGGTACGACCATTGAAAATCCTGACGACAGGAAATGCGTAGGGGATGCAGACTTTGAAGACATAAAAGATATTGTCGCAATGATTTCTCCCGTTCCTGGCGGTGTCGGTCCAATGACCGTTGCCTCGCTTTTTGAAAACGTCGTTGACGTGTACCTGCGAAAAACAATGATATAATGGTAAGCATCTTTACCAAAATAATCATTACGCATGGATCTTAAAAAATACCATATCAACCTTTCCTCTGAAGAACTCAATTCATTCCTCAAGGGAGCTGGAATTATCTGTCTCGGACTCCTTTCCCTCTTCATTCTCGTGAAGACGGTAAGCGAGATCAAGCAGTATCCTACTATCGGAAATACTCCTGGCCAGAATGTGATTTCTGTCGCTGGAAACGCTGAGATGTTCATCAAGCCTGATATCACTACATTCACATGGACTGTAGAAGGCGAGGGGGCGACTATTGAAAAGGCTCAGACTGCTGCAGCTGAAAAGGGAAATAAGGCGGTAGAATTCCTTAAGGAAAAGGGAATCAAGGAGGCTGACCTTAAGACGACTGGATACTATACGAATACGAAGTACGATACTCAGATTCGGCCTTGCGCAGTTTCTGCTGCACGCCCTGCTAATATCGAG
Organism: Minisyncoccota bacterium; assembly: GCA_036405975.1. Taxonomy (GTDB): domain Bacteria; phylum Patescibacteriota; class Minisyncoccia; order Phycocordibacterales; family CAIZLB01; genus VEQN01. The sequence continues at coordinate 41,817 of DASWWM010000034.1, forward strand.
CCTGCCTCTCCTGACATGGCCGTCTCAATGCCAGCGGTCACATCTGTCGGCGTGACTGTCCCGCCTTGCTCAAACACTGACCAGGTTGCAGTCGGATACACAACTATCCAGACAGTCGAGGTCAAGGTTCGAAAGATCAATGACAATCCAGAGCTTACAAGCCAGCTCGTCGCGGGTCTCGGATCAATCGGAGCAAAGGTCTCTTCTCCTCGAAGCACAGTAGACGAGCCTGAGAAGTACCAGCAAAAGGTGCGACAGGAAGCCATCATCAAGGCTCGAAACGAGGCTGAAGTCCTCGCTCGAACACTTGGCGTGAAGCTCGTACGGGTTGTCAGCTATAACGACAATTCATACCCGGTTTATCCCATGTACGATATGGCCATGTCTGCACGGGCTGAAGCCGGAGGAAAGGCTGTCGCCCCTTCTCTTCCTACGGGAACGAACAAGATCTCATCTGACGTAACGGTCACATTCGAGATTCGGTAGTCCAAAATAGCAAGATTTAAGGCGCCTAGTCTGAATCTGGGCCGGATTGACAAAATCCTCAAATCTACTACTATATGAACAACCGCAAAAGCACCCGAAAGGGTGTTTTTGAATAGAAGATTAAACCAAGTATATGGCTATAAATAAATACATAAATGAAACTAAGGCCGAATTGAAGCATGTCACATGGCCTACAAGGAACCAGACAGTCATCTATTCAGTGCTCGTCGTAGCTATTTCTTTGGTGGTAGCTGCCTACCTCGGCCTCCTCGACTCGGCTTTCGGCTCAGTCATCAGGCTCATCCTTCCTTCATACAACTAATATCCATCTTGAGCGGCATCAGGCCGGACTCCCTGCAAGGAAAGGGAAGTTCAAGAATCTAACAACTACTACTATGTCAAAACAAGTACAAGGCGAGCGAAATTGGTACGCGATCCATACATATGCCGGATACGAGAATGCGGTGCTTCGAAACCTCAAGCAGCGAATCGAGTCTTTGGGCATGGAAGACAAGATCTTCAACGTGATCGTTCCTGTCGAGAAGAAGATCAAGATCAAGGCGGGCAAGCGAGTCGAAGAAGAGGAAAAAATCTACCCAGGATACGTTCTCGTGGACATGATGGTAACTGATGACTCATGGTACGTAGTCCGAAACACTCCTCGAGTGACAGGGTTCGTGGGCTCGGGAACTGTTCCTGTGCCTCTCGACAAGTCTGAGGTTGAAACTCTCTTCAAGCGAATGAACACTGACAACGTCAAGCATACAATCGACCTTGGAACAGGCGACCTCATTACTATCACGGATGGTCCGTTCAAGGATCTTGAAGGAAAGGTATCGGAAGTCGACACTGATCGAGGAAAGGTAAAGGTCCTCGTATCGATGTTCGGCCGAGAAACGCCGGTAGAACTCGACTTCTTGCAAGTTAAGAGGATGTAAGGTATCGTACTGCTTACGGCCAGCTCGCTCGGCTTCTACTTGTCGAAATGGTCATAAATTGGATACAGGGCTTTACTAAGCCGTTTTCAGAAATTAAAACAATATAAATTTATGGCAAAGAAAATAATCAAACAGCTCAAGCTTCAGATTCCTGCGGCGAAGGCGACTCCGGCTCCACCGATCGGTCCGGCTCTCGGACAGGCCGGAATTCCAATCGGAGAATTCGTTAAGAAATTCAACGATGCGACGGCTCAGATGGCAGGGGATATCATCCCTACTGTCATTACGGTCTACGAGGACAGGTCATATGACTTCATCCTCAAGACTCCTCCGGCTGCAAACCTCGTAAAGAAGGCTATCGGCATCGAGTCAGGATCAGGAACTCCTAACAGCAAGAAGGCTGGAAAAATCACTCGGGCTCAGGTTCGAGAGATCGCAGAAAAGAAGATGCCCGACCTCAATGCGAAGGACATCGAAGGCGCTATGAAGATGATCGAAGGAACATGCCGATCACTCGGAGTAGAAGTAGTGGGTTAATCCAACTCTCTTCACAAGAAAAAAACCGCCCAGCAATGGGCGGTTTTTTCATACGGGTACTCAGACTTTAATTACTTCTCTCCTGTACTACCAAATGCTCCTGCACCTCTTGTTGTCTCGTTTAGCTCCTCGACTTCGATGATCTGTGCCCTTTCAACTGGCATCACAAGCATCTGTATGATCTTCTGGCCGGCTTCAAGGGTGTAGGCCTTATCCGACTGATTCATAAGCCCGGCATGGATCTCGCCCCTGTATCCGGAATCGATCACGTTCCCAAAGGTCTTGAGTCCGTATTTATGTGAAAGGCTACTCTTGTCGAACATGAGTCCTACGTAACCATCTGGTATTTCCATTGCGATGCCGAGAGGGACGGTCTTTCTGTCACCTGGCTGGAGCGTGATGCTTTCAGGGACATAGAGGTCGAAGCCAGCGTCGCCTGCATGGGCATAGCTAGGTACTTTCAGGTCCGGATGGAGCTTTTTAATCTTAAGTAGTACGGGCGTCATGGGTTTTATGTTACGTATAGCCTAATACTTCTCAACTTCCTTGTCGAGAATCTCAAGTTCGGTGCCGGCTTCTTTGAAAATGCGCTTGCTTTGCTTTGAGGCCTGATAGTCCTTTGCTGCAATAACCCGGACGATGCCGGCGTTTATGACGAGCTTGGCACAGACATAGCAGGGAACCATCTTGCAGTAGAGCGTTGCACCCTCAAGCGATACGCCGATGCGGGCGGCTTGAACGATGGCATTCTGTTCCGCATGGATGGTTCTAATGCAATGCATCGTCTCTCTGCCGTCATCGTGAGTTACTTTATGCATCTCATGGCCGACTTCGTCGCAGTGGGGAAGGCCGATCGGGGAACCGACGTAGCCTGCCGTTACGAGCCTCTTGTCCTTCACGATGACGCAGCCCGATCGGCCTCGGTCGCACGTTCCTCGGCTACCGACCATTTCACAGATCGACATGAAGTATTCGTCCCATGACGGTCGCGTATCTTTGCCGATAGAGTTCTTGGCTGTCTTCTTTGCAGGGACCTTGGCTGCCTTAGTCGAAGCAGCCTTTTTCTTTGAGTTTTTCATTGCACCTGAATTATATCCCAATCATCACGAATGTGTGTAACTTGATATTTGCACACATTGTTATGTGATAACATTAAGCCATTAGCTATTATAAGATCATCACATGAAGAGAATCGCACATATGGTAACCGGGATACTTCTTGCCTTCGCAGCGATTGCTGCAAGCCAGTTGGTATCTCCAGAGCCTGGAAACGCCCAAACAAGCATCCGGCGTCTTTACGGGCATGCCTGGTCTTCGAATATCGGCTGGGTTTCGTTCAGCGAAAGCAATGATCCTGCGAAGTCGGTAATTATCAGAAGGATAGGAGGAGTAGATTACCTCGATGGCTTCGCCTGGTCTCCGAATATCGGCTGGATCAAATTTGGTTGCAGCGGAACTTCGACTTCGAGGGAGAGTTCGAACCAATTCTGCGTGAAAGATTCTGTTACCTCTTTCGGGCGATACAGGAACCTTTCGCAGCCGAGATTGAGCGGAACGCAGATTATCGGATCTGCACGAACGTGCGCCGGGATGTCTGCTGCCGCAGATTGCTTCGCTTCTGAGTTAAGTGGAGGGAATCAGCCCGTGAACGGCTGGGACGGTATCATCAGCCTGAGCGGAACGGGTTACGGAATTACTGTCCAGTCAAATGGCAGGACATTGGCGGGTCCGGGAGGAACAGGTATTCCATATGCATGGGGAGGGGACAATATCGGCTGGCTCAATTTCAGTGGCGTAAGCATCGAGTCTGTGGGAGACCTCTGTACTTTGTCTGACGGTACGGTTCTCGTAGAAGGAGGGTCTGCTCCTGTCATTACCAAAGTCGGCACCTCATGCACTTCTACCATGTGGTCGTGCATTAACAAGGTTCCCGTTCAAGGCGCAACCGTTGACGTAAGCTGTGACGACGACGTTCCTCTGCCTGAAAATTTCTCTTGCACCCATGGCGGAAAGACATACGAAGGCGATACGACAACCTCGCTCTTTTCTAGGTCTCAGGTCAGGGCGGGTCAGTCATGCAGCGATTACTCAGCGACGCTCAGATGCGTAAGGGTTCCGGTTGATGGACCTGATAACGATACGGGAAGAATGGAAATAATAGCGCCTGAGGAAAAACAGGGCGATGATCCGGCCGATTACGTCTATCCCGGATGCAGGCCATTGCCAGATTACATCGAACAATAATTATATGGATACAAATAACATGTACGGACAAAGCGGTCGGGCATCAGGCGTCGCAAAAACGATCATTCTCTACTCGGCAATCATCGTATTTTTCGGGGCGCTGCTAGGAGCAGTCTACTGGTGGGCAAATACCAAGACGGCTGTCGAGGAAAATCTGTATGTCGATCCGCGAACTCCCGAACAGATGGAAGCGGCCTATTTCAGGGAAATGGAAGCGAACCCTGAGGACTTTGAATTCGACGTTTCCAATCCTGCGGAAGTCGAGGCGTATGTGGGTGAAAATCTTCCCGAGCCTTATGCGACCGGTACGCAGCAGAATGCTGACTAAAAGCTAAAAGACCTAATTACAAAAATATGAAAAAACAAATCAAAGAAACAGTTTATGGATTCATTCTCGCGATAGTTCTTGTCGGAGGCGCGAGCTTCGTTCATGCCCAGACGTGGTCGAGCTCATGGGTTCCAGCTCCAAGCCAGATGCCTCCTTCAAATACAAACATTCCCGCTCCTGTGAATACAGGTTCTGCCGGACAGACCAAGCTTGGGTCGCTGAAAATCAACGGATCATTGTCTGTTCTCGGAACAATGCTCTTCTCTGGCCCGGTCAGGATTCCGCAGAATGCGGCGGACGGAAAGGTGCTTACGTCGGATGCTACCGGGGTTGCCACATGGCAGCCTCTTCCGGCGGTTTGCCGACCGATTTAGGGCATTTACCTGCTCCTTTAGCACTCTAATTACTGACGCATGAAGCATACAATCAAGACAACCCAATTTCTCCACTTCTTCGCATGGTCGCTTTTCCTTGTCGGGGGACTGCAGCTGGCATTGTCGTTTACATCGGCAGGAAGCAGCGTGCCGCCCAACGGCACCCCTTCCATTTTTTACCCGATCATGACAGCCAATACCAATCCTGCCGAACAGACAAAGGCTGGATCATTGACTATGAGTCCTGGAGGTCTCGAGGTGGTCGGGACTACGACTATCAATCAGGCATTCAGGATAAACTCGGGTACTCCCGGAACCGGCAAGGTGCTTATCTCCGATTCGCAGGGATATGGAAGCTGGAAAGGGCTGACATTCGCTGATGATCCATACGGTGAATGCCGAAGGACTGCCCAGACTACGACTCCGGGAGCCAGAATAGCATCGGCATCTACTAAAGTCGGCCAGAACGGGACATATATCCAAAGAAGAATGGTCTTCGGTGGAGAGCATCTCATTGTTGCCACTACGACTTTCAGCGTCGAGCCGGGATCCTGCATGTACAGCTACTACCATGTGGCGACAGACGGATCAAAAGAATACAGGTATTGCGACGGCATTGACGAGAGGATTTACTTCAGAAATGGATCATGGGGCGATAGTTCTGCCAGAAGACATGGGCTAAACGGCACATACGCCGAGGATGATGGCGGAAACGGTATGGCTTTCGCTGTCTGCAAGGAAAGGGCGTTCACATACTCTGCGAAAACCGTGGATAATTGCAAGGCGGGATACGGAACGGTAGGTACAGGGCATTATGTAGGAGCCGTTAAGGATTCTGCGGCTACTGATCCCGGCATTACGACCGGCACGTTCGTGACATGTACCATGGATTATTTCCCGCCTTGGACATGTCCAGCTGAAACGGGCACATATCGCTATTCGAATCTCAATCTCGCAACCGGAAAGTGCACGAGGACTCACAAGACAAGCGGCGCGACTGCGCAAGTCAACGTGGTCAAGCCGGGCAAGGTTGACCAATGCGCACCTGGATGGACACCGTATCAGATTGCCGGAAGGTGTGTCGGGGGCTCTATCAACTAGTAATCAATAAGGCTGCATCGCTTGCAAAACCGCCGATACGGGCGGTTTTGCTTTCTTTGTAGCCATATAAAAACCCTTTGCGAGCCGTATCTTCAGCCTTATACTTAGGATGCTTATACATAACTCAGAATCACATGAAAGACTTGCAGATCAAAAAACTGATTGAATCCGAAAAACGAAGGCAAAGATCAGTCATCAACCTGATCGCCTCAGAGAACTACTGCTCAAAGGATGCACTTGAGGCACTTGGTTCGGTCTTCGACAATAAGTATGCCGAAGGGTATCCTCATGCGAGATATTACGGAGGGAATCAGGTTGTGGACGAACTTGAGACGCTTGCTCAAATGCGAGCCATCAAGCTGTTCGGTCTTGATGCTGGCGAGCATAAAGATGCGAAGGCTCCGCTCAAAAGCAAATGGCATGTGAATGTGCAGCCTTGGTCTGGAGCCAATGCGAACCTCGCTGCATATCTCGGCGCAGTTCCTGTCGGTTCAAAGATCATGGGCATGACTCTTTCTTCCGGAGGCCATCTCTCTCATGCTCAAAAAGTCTCAATCACTGGAAAAGTCTGGCAGCCTGTGCCATTCGTCGTGAATCCGACGACAGAGGTTCTTGACTATGACGAAGTTGAACGAATCGCAAAAGAAGAAAAGCCGGCACTCATCGTCGCGGGATTCACTGCATATCCTCGGCTTGTCGACTGGGCACGTTTTAGAAAGATTGCTGATGCATGCGGCGCTCTTCTCATGGTAGACATGTCGCATCTTGCCGGACTCATTGCGGGAAAGGCATATGCAAGCCCGTTCGCGTACGCGGACATCGTGACGACTACGACTCATAAGACGCTTCGGGGTCCGCGAGGGGCAATGATCTTTTCGCGAATCGACGAAAGGGAATTGAATAAAAAGATCGATAAGGCGCTATTCCCGGGTCTACAGGGGGGTCCTCATGAAAGCCAGATTGCTGGTATTGCCGTTGCATTGAAAGAGGCAAGCGAAGCTTCATTCAAGACATATGCAAAGCAGGTTATAAAAAATGCGAAGACTCTAGCAAAGGAGCTTCAGAAGAAAGGCTGGCATATCGTATCAGGAGGAACTGATAGCCATATGGTTCTCGTGGACACGTGGATGGGTGGACAGAAGAATGAGAAGGGGGCTGGAGCTGTTCCGGGAAAAGTGGCTGAGCTTGCTCTTGAACAAGCTGGCATCATTTGCAATAAGAATACGGTTCCGGGCGAAAGCCGATCTCCATTCGATCCATCTGGTATCCGACTCGGAACTCCGGCCGAGACGACTCGAGGAAAGAAGGAGGGCGACTTCGCAAAGATCGCCGAGAAGGTGGACCGGGTTCTTAGAGGGGTCAAGGCATAAGGCCTGAGACCGGAAAAAGAGGAAAAATACAAATACTTACGCGACATCACATGCTACAAAAAACTCAGAGACCTCTTCATATAGTCATCGAGGGAACGGATGGGTCCGGAAAGGCCACTCAGGTGAAAATCCTGAAGGAGCGATTCGCTTCAGAACTTGGCGAGGACAGCTGCACGACCATCGACTTTCCGAGATATGGAACTCCTTCATGCCATTTCGTTGAAAAGTATCTGAATGGCGGATTTGGGACTGCGGAGGATGTTGGTCCGTATGCCGGATCGCTTTTGTATGCAGTCGATCGATATGACCATGCCCCTACCATCCGCAAGGACTTGGCCGAAGGCCGGCATGTGATCTGCGATCGGTACACGTCTGCGAATATGGGACATCAGGCGGGGAAGATCGACGATCTTGCTGAACGGGACAAGTATCTGGAATGGCTTGATCATACGGAGTTCAATCTTCTCGGGATCCCTCGGCCAGACCTCACCATTCTGTTATATGTAGATCCGGAAACAAATCAGAGGCTTATTGCCGCAAAAGATGACCGGGCATACTTGAAGGGGAAGAAAGCTGACATTCATGAGGCCGACCTTGGGCACCTTCGAAAATCAAGCGAAGCGTTCCTGTATGTTGCAAAAAAATACGGATGGATCGTCGTCGACTGCGCTCCAAAGACTGAGGAATTCCCGGACGGAAGTCTCTTGTCACGGGAAATGATACATGAGATAGTCTGGAGGGAGATTCAGAAAAAAGTATTAGCAGAATAACGCATAAAACAATATGACACTCATGCAATGGCTTATCTCGACTATCGTAATCATCGTCGCGGCGATGCTGGTTCCGGGAGTCACGACTACGCTTGTTGGAGCAATCCTTCTTGCGGTAGTTCTCGCGATCATCAACCTCTTTATCCGACCGTTCATCTTTGTGCTCACGCTGCCTGTGAACGTCCTGACGCTCGGGCTCTTCTCGCTCGTCATCAATGCGCTGCTTGTTATGCTCGCAGCGGAAGTGGTGCCGGGATTCGCAGTCAGCGGATTCTGGACGGCGCTCATCTTCTCCGTTGTCCTCGCGCTCATCAATGCCGTCTTCGGTACGTATCACCGAAAGGCTTAAGCTGAAAATCGGTTAGCAAGCGAAAAGCGCCCTTCGATCTGAGGGGCGCTTTTCTATTGACTATTTTCCGAGGCGTTGTACTCTTTGATCCGGCTTAAGAACATATAACAATCGACAAAAAGAAAGGAACCGAAAGAGTGAGAGCGTTTATCTCGATGGAAAATGTCCAGAAAAGGGCAGGAATCATATTTGGCGAAAACAATGAACGGATGGGGCTTGCAAAGGTCTTCATGCATCTGAACTTCAGGGTCACCTCGCTGCAGAGGACAATCCGCAAGCGTGATATCGATATTGCTAGCAGGCAATGTGCGCAAGTGTTCGCGTGGATTGCAGGAGTGGCGAATCTTGCTGAACTGGGAATCAATCTGTACCAGAGCCTGCTCGACCGTTACCCTGGCGTCTGTCCGTATTGCGGCGACTCGCCGCATACGTGCGGCACAAAGCGTCCCGATTCTAGATTACCAACTGATATTCTGGCACATTTCAGAAATTCTCTTCCGGACGATATTGATGCGCAGTTGATGCTCTACAATATTTATCCCGAGAATGTCCTTGCGGAATGCGTCGAGCATCTTATCGAAGAATCAGGGGAGCTCGGTCAGGCAATTTCTCAGGAGTCTCCTGCGGAAATTGAAATAGAGCTCGTGGACATGTTGGCACATCTGTGCGGCATTGCCAGCATCTTGGGCTTCAACCTGCTCGACCAGGTTTTGGTCGAGTACCAAGAGGGGTGCACTGGATGCGGCAAGGCCCCATGCAAGTGCATCCAGTTTCACCAGTGCAAGGTAGGGTCCATCTCTTTGGGGGAATCTGATGCGTGCTCCTAAGAGTTCGTTCCAGTCGGTGTCATGCGCGGCGCCTCACGTTTTTGTGAGGCGCCGCTTTTCATGCTATATATAGGTTACATTCATATGAAAAACCTCATTAAAAATGCCATCGATAGGGCGGTTTCGGATACGGGCTGCACGGAGTCAGTTTCTTTTGTCATCGAGCGGCCAGCCGATATGTCTCATGGAGACTATGCCACAAACGTCGCCATGGTTCTCGGTCCGAAGCTCAAGCGGTCTCCCGTATCCGTCGCTATCGACATCGTCGAAAAACTGAAAGCCGAGATCTCATTGGAAGAAAGCGAACTCGGTCGCGCACTTCAAGGGGCTGAAGTCGCGGGTCCTGGTTTCATCAACTTGAAGCTCAGAGCCGAAGTTCATCAAAGGGAGATTTCAGAAATAGTATCGAAGGGGGGTGCGTACGGATCACACCGGTCTCTTGCCGGACAAAAGATGGCATTCGAATATACGGATCCGAATCCTTTCAAGGTTTTTCATATTGGCCATCTCATGGCGAATACGGTAGGAGAGGCGCTCTCGAGAATTGCCGGAAAGAACGGTGCAGACATTAAGCGATACTGCTATCAGGGCGATGTCGGAAGGCATGTGGCACTCACGATCTGGGGCCTCAGATTTTTGAATCAGGATCTGCCAAACGATGATGCGTCGGTCTCAGAGAAAGTCGCATACTTCGGAAAGTCATATGCCCTCGGCGCTACGGAGTATAAGCGACTTGAAGATGAAGCAAAGAAGAATGGCGAAGTCGATGCGACTGACAGGCCTACTTCAAAAGCATTTCTTGAAGCTGACGAAGAGGTCCAGCTCATCAATAAGAAAATCTACGATCGAAGCGATGCTGAAATCAATGAGCTCTACGATGTCGGAAAGGAGTGGAGCCTTGAGCATTTCGAAGAGCTCTATGCGATTCTCGATACCAAGTTCGACAGGTATTTCTTCGAAAGCCAGACTGCTCCTATCGGCATCGAAATTATCAAGGCGAACACTGCGCCAAACGGCAAGGGCGTATTTGAGGAAAGCAACGGGGCTGTCATTTTCCCTGGAGAAAAGTACGGCCTGCATACGCGAGTCTTTCTTACGCGAAACGGTCTTCCCGGATACGAGGCAAAGGAGATAGGCTTGGTCAAATACAAATACGAGGCCGAGCCGTATGACAGGTCTATAATTGTCACAGCAAATGAGCAGGACGGATATTTCAAGGTTGTCATGAAGGCTGCCGAATTTATCTTTCCGGATATCGCCGCGAAGAACAGCCATGTATCTCATGGCATGCTTAGGCTGACGACAGGAAAAATGTCTTCGCGAACCGGAGATGTCATCACGGGCGAATCTCTGCTTGCATCCATGACTGAGCTTTCATTGGAGAAGATGAAGGAACGGGAGATTTCGGATGAAGAAAAGAAGAGCGTTGCGGAAGCTGTAGCCGTTGCTGCGATTAAGTATACGATCCTCAGACAGGCGACAGGGAAGGACGTCATCTTCGATCCTGAGAAATCACTTTCATTCGAAGGCGACTCAGGTCCATACCTCCAATACTCATGCGTCCGAGCCGCATCACTTATCGAGAAGGCGAGAGCTGCTAATATCCCTGAGTACGTCTTTGTGCCAGGCGCAGCGGCTCCGTCATCGGCATCCGGGACCGCCGTTTTTTCCGCACAGCAGGACAAGCTTGAAAGGCTTTTGGGCAGATTCCCTGAAGTTACTGAAAGGGCTTGGACGGATATGGCCCCGCATCATATCGCGAACTATCTCATGGAACTGGCAGGATCATTCAACTCCTTCTATGCGTCTACGCAGGTTATAAAGGAAGGGGATGCTGCTTCTGCGTACAAGGTGGCACTGGTAAGGGCGTTTTCAATAGTGATGAAAAGCGGGCTCAATGTCCTTGGAATCAAGGTTCCATCAAAGATGTAGGGCAAGATCGGTTGTAAAATGGAAAGGGAGAAAAAGGCCTCGCCGGCGCATGTGGATAGGAGTCGGCAAGGCCTTTTTGCGTCATAGTACAATTAAGAACGTAATCACTCATTACGCTTATTAATTCTATTCCTTACCAAATTCATGCAGAAATTTAGAAAAATTGCGGTAACGGCGATCTTCGCTTGCGCATTGGCGTTTGCGGGATCCTCTCCGGCTCCAGCGGCAGCGGCGACATGCGTTGATCTGCAGGCCAATATCCGGGTAGGAGACAAGGGTGCGAATGTCGCGAGTCTCCAGACTTTCCTTTCGGAGCAGGGATTCCTCAAGGCAAAGGTTGATGGCTCTTATGGTCCTCAGACAAAGGCCGCTGTCCTTGCCTTTCAGGCAACGAGAAACCTGGTATCCGATCCAGCCGGATTTATTGGCGCGGGATCGAGAGCCCAGATCAAGGCTATCTCATGCGGAGGCACGGTAACTCCTGTGAATCCCGGCACGACTGCCCCGACTCAGCCGGGTACTTCGTATTTGCAGCCAAACATTGCGGTCTGCCAGCCCGGAATGCTCTTCAATACGGCAACGGGGCAGCCTTGCGTATCGTCTTCATCGGTGACTCCTTATACGAATATTCCTGGTTGTACCGCCACTTCGCTGTTCAGCATCGTGACAGGCCAGCGATGTGACGGGACTCAGAGCCAGACTCCGTCACAGACCGTTCTTCCTGCCGGATGTTTTCCCGGTTCACTTTTCAGCATCGTAACGGGTCTTCCGTGCTCGTCAAATAATTCTCAGACGCCTTTTATTCCCGATACCGGAACCCCATATAACCAGAAGCCCGATCTCAGGATTACTGATGTCGTCTGTACGCCCTCATCGATCCGCGTGGGCGACAGGGTAAACTGCGACGTGTCGATAGAAAATAACAGCTCGGTAAATATCGACAGCTCATTCAATGTCGAGGTTCTCGGCGTGATCAAGACCGTTCCTTCTCCGCTCTATGCATGGATGAAGCAGACCGTCTCGATTCCGGGGGCTTTCAGCCTTGGCACTACCGGATTCACGACTGTGAACTTCAGAATCGATTCGAGCGGAACCGTTGATGAGATCAATGAATCCAATAACACGTACAACAAGTCGTTTTATGCCAACGCTGCTGTAATTCCGGACCTCTCGCTGAATCACGCCTCTCCTACATGTCCTTACACGTTCGGAGCAGACCTGTCTGTTGGCTCTTCAGGAAATGATGTGATTGCCCTGCAGAATATTCTCAAGTCACTCCTGTACTATTCCGGAAATTCTCATGGATACTTCAATGATGCGGTAAAGGCCGCGGTCAGTGCATTCCAGTCGGCCAAAGGTATAACTCCGGCTGACGGCAATGTCGGTGCCGTGACAAGGGCCTCGCTCGGTGCCTCCTGCACGGGAACGGGCGGGTCTCTCTCGCTTACGCTCGCGGCAAATGTGAGCGCGACCACTGGATATCAACTCGCGCCCATCACCGTCAGCTGGACAGGGACCAATGTGATCAGCTCTTCGGTCATGACCGTCGAGCTCATCAAGGCTTCAGACAGCTCGGCTGTTGCCGGCGTCAAGACAACGGCAAAATATAGCGCGGGCAGCATTGCTGTCACGCTTCCGGCCACTCTTCCTGCTGGTCAGTACAGGTTTGCGGTCAGCACCCCTGTCTCCGGAGGATCGCTCAGGGCCGTGACGCCAGTCTTCGCAGTTCCTGAAGCCGGTGCGGTTATAAGCGCAAATGGCGCTCATGCGATCGTTGCGGAGGGTCCGAGCACGAAGAATACGGGCCTTGTCGCCACATTCAATCTCACAGTCAAGGCGCAAGGCGTCAATATAGGCCTCCTTGCGGCTGCCGACATAGGAGTTGTGTTCATCGGCCCTAACGGAGAGGTGATCAACGATGACAGCGTTGCGGTGGTCACGAATCCGAGCCGGACGATTTCAAGCGGGCAATCCGCTCAAGTCACGATCACTTCGAAGGTTGCTGCATCCAAGATTTCCGCGAGTGGCGCCTGGAAGGCTGATCTTCGAAGCGTGCGATGGGGCACATCCGCGCAGACTGCCCAGTATGTAGGAATCCATACTACGCCTACGGTCACGTTCACGAAGTAGGCTTTGTTTCCAGCCGAATCATCAAAGCCCGCCGTCCGGCATCGGACGGCGGGCTTTACGATTGCCAGAACGGGATTCATATTGCATTCATACCGCTTTGATACTATATTAGGGTTAATTATATAAGGCTTATCTGAGCCTGTGCACTATATAAGTATTAGAAGGTTAAAATACATATATACGCCCATGACTGAGGCTGCTCAAAACCCATACGAAATAATCCTGTACTACAAGTACGTCGACCTTGCTGATCCGCAAGGCTTTGTTGATTGGCATAAGGCTGTCTGTGCAAACCTCAACCTCAAAGGAAGGGTCCTCATTGCGAAAGAGGGAATCAATGGAACGCTCGAAGGGCGAGTGGAAGATACGGCAGAGTATTGCCGACTCATGCATCTTCAGGACGGTTCAGAGGGAACGTTTGCAGACTTCAGCGATGTCGTATTCAAGCGAAGTCCTGGAACGGGAGTCGCTTTCCCGAAGCTCAAGGTAAAGCTTCGAGACGAAGTGGTTTCCCTCAAGCTCTCTCACGGTTCGGATGTGAATCCAAATGAAACGACGGGCATTCATCTCAAGGCAGAAGACCTAAAAAAATGGTATGAGACAGGCGAGGACTTCCTCATCGTCGATATGAGAAATGACTACGAATACAAAGTGGGGCATTTTGAAGGATCGATCAATCCTAAAATGACAAACTTCCGAGACCTTCCCGACGTCCTTCCGGCACTTGAAGAAGTTAAAAAGGCTTCGCTTGAAGGAAAGAAAATCATCACGGTCTGTACGGGAGGAATTCGATGCGAAAAGGCGTCAGGCTTTCTGATGAAGAACGGATTCGAGAATGTGTACCAGCTCGATGGGGGGATGCATACATATATGGAGAAATTCCCAGGTCAGGATTTCAACGGCGCTCTCTATGTATTCGATGGGCGAGAAACGATGGCATTCACCGATGACCGGCAGATTATCGGAAGGTGCATCGCATGCGATACGGCTACTGAGCAGTTCACGAATTGCGCGCATATCAGATGTCATGCAAAGACTCTCATCTGCGGTCCCTGCATCAAGAAATCTCTTGCAGAAGCTCGGACCCTTGTCGAGGAAAATCCCGCATTCGGTCCCGTAGTGAACAAGATCCTGACTGAAGAGACGAGCGCATTTGTATTCTGCTCTGACGAATGCCGCGCTGCGGCCATGGAAAGAATTGAGAAGGCTGCGAAGGCATCTTCTGCGGTGCCTGTTGCAGCGATTGTCGGTGCATAATTTGACTCTTTGGGATTCAAGGAGCAGAATGATATTCCAGAAGGCCCTTTGACTGTCAGCTCACGCTGCGGAAGGTTCCATCGCAACCAACAACTTGGAGGCTCGTTAACAACATGAGTGAAGTTCCGAAGAATGCTACCGTTAAACGTCTGCGGCCATGGCGCCGAATCCAGTGTGCACCGTCTCGTGGTCCGTATTGGCCGCGGATCAGGCTTATTGTCACGCGATCTCGTCTTGGCAGGTTCTCGTCTAACTAAGCGTTCTCTCACATGTGTTATAGGCCGCCAGCATTCCGCTGGCGGCCTTTTCTATTGCCACAAATGCCCAAAGTGCTACTATATTTTTATTGCACGGACGAGCCATAAAAAGCAGGCCATGCAGCTTTAGAAAATAACAACCAAATAAGAAAATGGCAGAGAAGACCAATCCAGAGCCCCAGACAGAGGTACATGCGGGCGATGCACTCAAGACAGTCTCTGCCCAAAGGGAAGAAGCGGTTCTTTCCTTTTGGCAGAACAACCATATATTCGAAAAGAGCCTGAAAAGGGAATCTCCAAAAGGCAATTTCGTAATTTTTGACGGACCTCCTTACGCGACGGGCTTGCCGCACTACGGCCACATACTTCCTTCGACTATCAAGGACATCATCCCGCGGTACAAGACCATGCAGGGGTATTTCGTTCCTCGACGATGGGGATGGGACTGCCACGGTCTCCCGATCGAGAATCTCATCGAGAAGCAGCTCGGACTGAAAGACAAGAAGGCGATCGAAGAATACGGCATCGGCAATTTCAATAAAGCTGCGAAGGACAGCGTATTCGGCTATGCTCGCGACTGGAAAAGGATCATCGGCAAAGTAGGGCGATGGGTCGATATGGAAAATGACTATCATACGATGGACTCAAGCTATACGGAGTCAGTATGGTGGTCTTTCAAGGCGCTTCAGGAAAAAGGACTTGTATACGATGCCTTCAAGGTGATGCCGTATTGTCCTCGATGCGAGACATCGCTCTCTAACTTCGAAGTCGGTTTGGGATATAAGGATATTCCTGATATTTCAGCGTACGTCCTGTTCCCGGTATTGGGAGATGGCGGAAAGGCCACTGAAGAAAATTTCCTTGCATGGACGACGACCCCTTGGACTCTTCCCGGAAATACCGCACTCGCGCTCAATCCTGAACTTGAATACGTACTCGTGCGAGCGAGGACTGCGTCAGGCTCAACCCTCGTATGGGTTGCAAAAGATCTCGTTGCCGGACTTTCTGCAAAAGGCATTCTCCAGAAGCCCGAAGGCGATGGGTCGGCTGATTTCGAAGCGCTCAAGATGAAGAAGGGTTCCGAGCTTTCCGGCATTTCATACACGCCTCCCTTCGATTTCTACACAGCCGCAGGGTCTCTTGCTCCTGACCAGGAATCAAAGCGTCCTTCAGCATGGAAGACGCATGTCGCAGATTTTGTAACTGCCGAAGACGGTACAGGCATCGTGCACATTGCACCGGCATTCGGAGATGACGACTCCAAGCTCGCTCATGCAAACGGTATCCCTGTGATACAGCATGTCGGACGGGACGGACGACTCAAAGAAGGCCTTGGAAACCTCTCCGGACTTCATGCCAAGGAAAAGGCAAATCACCAGGCTACTGACATCGAAGTGATCAAGCTTCTTGCACATGCGACCGTCTCTGACGGATCGCCCCTTCTCTTCGCGAAGGAAAAGCTCGTGCACTCATATCCGCATTGCTGGAGATGCGAGACGCCTCTTCTCAACTATGCGACAACGTCATGGTTTGTTCAGGTTACAAAGCTCAAGGATCAGCTGATCGAGGCCAATGCCACTGTTAACTGGGTTCCAAAAGAAGTGGGAGAAGGACGGTTTGGGAAATGGCTCGAGAATGTCCGGGATTGGGCCGTATCGCGAACTCGATACTGGGGAGCTCCGCTTCCTATATGGAAAGGCGAGAAGACCGGACGAGCCGAGTTCATCGGTTCCGTCTCAGAGCTTAGGGAGAGGATTGCTGACAATGGAAACAGCTTCCTTTTGATGCGACATGGGGAGTCCGAGTCGAATACCAAGAATGTGATCAATTCAAGCGTTGCCGACCTTGATCTTTATCCGCTTACGGAAGCCGGGAAGACCCAAGTTGAGGCATCGGCACGGGCAATCATCGAGCGACAGCAGAAGCGAGGCAAGAAGATCACGAGGATCTACGCTTCAGATTTTAGACGAACAAAAGAGACTGCCCGACAGGTTGCTTCAGCACTCGGACTTGATCCGAACGACATCGTATTCGATGCGAGGATTCGAGAGGTTAATGCCGGAGATTTTAATGGCGGCAGCTGGAAGCAGAGAGATGAATATTTCCCGACACTTCATGAGCGAATCTTCAAGAAATGTCCGAATGGCGAGTCAGTCGCTGATCTTAAGAAAAGGACTGCTGAATTCCTCTACGACATCGAATCAAAGCATAAGGGCGAAGATATCCTCGTCGTTACGCATGGCCTGCCACTTCGGCTCATGATGGGCACGGCTGAAGGAAAGACTTCGAGGGACATGCTCCGGTCTGGCTGGAGAGACTACTCCGATCCGACGGCATCGCTCCATGAATGCCATTTCAAGCCGCTTCCTCACAATGAGAACTTCGAGCTCGATCTCCATCGGCCATTCATCGATGAGATCGTTTGGAATGCACAGACTCCTGACGGAGGAACTGAGGTCATGCGAAGGATTCCTGACGTATTCGACGTATGGTATGACTCGGGATCGATGCCGTTTGCTCAGAACCATTACCCGTTCGAATCAAAGGACGAGTTCGAGAAGGAGGGCAGCACCCTGTTTCCGGCAGACTTCATCTCAGAGGGGATCGATCAGACCCGAGGCTGGTTCTACTCGCTCATGGTTCTTTCGGTGGCTCTCTTTGGAAAAGCGCCGTATAAGAATGTGACGGTAAACGGACTCATCCTTGCAGAAGACGGAAGGAAAATGTCGAAGAGCCTCAAGAACTATCCGGACCTTGAGCCCACGCTTGAAAAGTACGGAGGCGATTCGCTCCGGTTCATGCTCGCATCGTCTCCCGCGACTCATGCAGAGGAAGTGCTGTTCTCTGAGAAGGCGCTCGACGAGGTGAATAAGAAAATCTTCAATCGACTTGAGAACGTATATACGTTCTACAAGATGTACGCCTCTGAAGGATTGGCGGGGGAGACCTTGTCCCATGACTCCGTGCCGATGAGCGTTCATGTTCTCGACAAGTGGATCATCTCTCGACTCGCGGAACTCAAGCTCGAAGTCGAAAAGAATCTTGACCTGTATCAGATAGATAAGGCTGCCCGACCGATCAACCTATTCGTTGATGACATCTCGACATGGTATCTCCGACGGTCACGAGATCGATTCAAGGGAGATGACGCTGCGGACAAGCAGGCAGCTATCGATACTACCCGTTTCGCTCTCATGACAGTGTCAAAGATCATTGCTCCGTTCGTGCCGTTCATGGCTGAGCACATGTATCAGAACCTCAAGGCTGATGCCGCTGCCGCAAGTTCGGCTCTCGCCGTTACGATGCCTGAAAGCGTGCATCTCTGCGACTGGCCGACATTGCCTGAGCCGGACATGGCCCTTATCGACTCTATGGCATCGCTTCGGAAGCTTGTCGAGACTGGCTTGGCCCTTCGGTCAAAGGCTGGCATCAAGGTGCGGCAGCCACTTGCCTCGTTTGCCTACAATGCGGGCGAAATGAATCTCTCTGCCGAACTTGCGGAGATTGCAGCGGATGAGCTCAATGTGAAGAATGTCGTGGCGGGAACTGAAGTGTCGCTTGATACTGAGCTGACAAAGGAGCTCAAGGACGAAGGTCTCGTCCGAGACGTCATCCGCGCGATCCAGGAGGGAAGAAAGCTTGCGGGGCTGAATCCTGGCGATTCGATCTCTCTCGAGCTCGGTTCTGACACTGTGACACTTGAGATTCTCAAGGCATATGAACAGATGATCAAGAAGCCTGTTCTCGCCGAAGCCGTTGCTTACGGAGATGTCAATGATGCGGCGGGACAGGTTATCGAAGTCGAATCTGCGAAGGTCAGCATCCTCATCAATGTCTCATCACATCTATCAAACTAATGCATTCGTCCTAGGCAGTTCTGATCTGGGCGAAGCGAACAAGACCCTGCTTCTCTTCACTGAGGAGCTGGGTGTTTTGTATGCGGTGGCGCAGGGCATAAGGCTTCAGAAGTCGAAGCTCAAGGCGTCGCTCCAGGATTTCTCGTATATACGAGTCTGTTTAGTAAAAGGAAAGGAGGTGTGGAGGCTGACGAGTGCCGAGAAGCTCATATCTCTTTATGACAAGCGCCTTTCGCTCGAAGCGCGAAAGGCGCTTGCGGGCATTCTCCGGTTTGTACAGAGAATGTCTCCGGGGGAAGGAAAGCAGAAAGACCTATTTGAGATTCTGACCAAGCTTTGCGCATACGTATTCCAGAACAAGATTGATCTTGCAAAGATTCATTTGATTTCGGTAGTGGCCAAGTTCAAGATTCTTCATGTGCTCGGGTACGGATCGGGCAACGACGAGTTGGTGAAGAGGTATCAAGGATCAGAATGGAATGATGCCCTTATCGAAGGTGCTTCAAAAGATGAAGAAGCGCTGAACAGGCACAATGAAACGGCTCTTCGAGAAAGTCATCTGTGATATACTTTTATCCATATGGCAATGGATGACAGCAAAATTGAGCAGCTCAAGAACAGGCTGAATTCTAATTCGGAAACAGATCCTGTTCCGGTCACGCATAGGCAGAAGCTTCCGCGGCACAGCGTCTTGGTGGGCCAGGCCTGGGAAGGGGATGCTACCGAGGAAAACCCCATCATCCGGCCTGACTTCGCAAAACTAAATCAATATGAGGACAAAAGCCCCCTCAAGAAGATACTCCTGGCGGTATTCTTGCTGTTCATCGCCGCGGTTGCATTTGCCGGATATGTCATTTTCTCAGGGGCAAATTTCGTCTCGAATAACAACATCGACATTCGGCTTATCGGTCCTGTGAGTTCGCCTGCAGGAGAAGAGCTCTCGCTCGATGTGGATATTACGAACCGGAATAAGACGGAGCTTCTTCTGGCCGACCTCGTTGTCACGTATCCTGAAGGAACGAGGTCGGCCAGTGACCGCATCACTCCGCTCCTGACTGACAGGACTGCCGTTGGAACCATCAAGGCGGGAGAGTCCGTGCGGCTCACTGTTAAGTCTGTTCTCTTCGGCGAGGAGAATGTTAAAAAGAATATCAATGTGGCACTTGAGTACGGCATTCCCGGATCAAGCAATATTTTCATAAAAGATAAGCAGTATCCGATGTTCATTGGTTCTTCGCCGATCACGGTAAACATCGAGGCGTTGAGAGAGGTGACTCCGGAACAGGAGGCGGACTTCAAAGTGAAGATCAAGTCGAATAGCTCGTCCATCGTTCGAGGCCTCATTCTCAAGGTGGAGTACCCATTCGGATTCGAATTCATCAGCTCTCTTCCGCAAGTTACGGGTGACTCTGGCACCTGGGTTCTTGGGGACGTAAACCCAGGAGAAGAGCGAGAGATCGCCATCCGAGGGCGGATGATAGGCGGAGAAAATCAGGAGCGCGTATTCAGGTTCTATACTGGAACCGAAGATCCCAATGACAAGACGTCGATTGGCACCATTTTCGTGACCAACTCGGCAACTGTCGCACTCAAGAAACCGTTCCTCGGGGCTGATATCTCATTGGATGGAAAGACATCTGCCACATATGTCACATATGCCGGTGAGACCGTGAAGGGGGAGATCACATGGCAGAATAACCTCAATGTTCCCCTGAACGACGTCGTCGTCGAGGCGCGGATTGCCGGACAGATGCTCGACCGGCTCAGCATTCAGGGAGACCGAGGCTTTTACAGGTCAATCGACAATACCATTCTCTGGGACAGGACAACTCTCGCTGAGCTCAGGGAAGTCGGTCCGGGCCAGATAGGACGCCTTCAGTTCTCATTCTCGCCCGTCTCTCTCACTGCAAAGAATGCATCAGAGCTCACAAGGCAGGAGATGACGATCGATCTTGCGATCAGGGCAAAGCGATTTAGCGAGGACAATGTTCCTGTTGAAATCACATCGAATATCGCGCGAAAGATTCAGATCGCATCAAACCTGGATATCACGACTGGTGCCATTCGGACTGTCGGTCCGTTCCAGAATACAGGACCTGTTCCGCCTATGCCTGAGCAGAAAACGACATATACCATGTTCGTCAGCGTCACCAACTCGTATAACAATGTGAAGGATGCGGTATATACGGCAACTCTTCCTGCCTATGTCGAATGGCTTGGAAAGGTATACCCTGAGAATTCAAGCGTGAAGTACAATGCCGATACACGACAGATCACGTGGCCAGTCGGGGACATCTCTTCGGGTACCGGATACTCGTCGAGCAAGAAGGAATTCGCATTCCAGGTCCAGCTTCTTCCGAGCTTGAGCCAGATCGGAACGTCGCCCATTCTCGTTGGAAGCCAGAAGCTCACAGGCCGTGACAATTTCACAGGAACCATCGTCGAGAGCAAGACGCAGTCTTCAGATACGAAGATGAGCACGGATCCCGCGTACAAGTTCGGCGACGAGAAGGTCGGTGGGGAGGGCAGGTAAGGCTTGTCTGAATCGAATAGCTCTCGCATGTAATGCGCGGATGTCCGCGCATTTACTATTGCCATTAAAACCGCTACTATTGTCACATTATGACAAATACACCGACGAATTACCCTGAAAATACGATGGAAAAGCTCATTTCGCTCTCGAAGCGAAAAGGGTTCATCTACCAGGGGTCGGAGATTTACGGAGGACTCGCGGGAACGTGGGATTACGGACCGCTCGGAGTTGCCCTCAAGAACAATATCAAGAATATCTGGTGGAAAAGGTTCGTCCTCGACCGGGAAGACATGTACGGAGTCGATGCGGCAATCCTCATGAACCAGGAGGTGTGGAAGGCCAGCGGTCATGTCGGCGGTTTCTCTGATCCATTGGTCGAAGACCTGAAGACGAACAAGCGCTATCGAGCCGATCATCTCATTGAGGACTTTGCAGAAAAGAATCCTGCAGCGGGTGTCGATACAAAAGGAATGGGCCTTGCGTATATGGCCGAGGTCATCAAGAACAATGGCATCAAGAGTCCCGAGGGAAATCCGCTTGGCGAGGTGCGACAGTTCAATATGATGTTCAAGACGAGCGTCGGCGCAATGCAGGACGAAGGATCTGTTTCATATCTTCGACCTGAGACTGCACAGGGAATGTTCGTAAACTTCAAGAATGTCGTCGACTCATTCCATCCGAAGCTTCCGTTCGGCCTTGCTCAGATCGGAAAGGCCTTCCGAAACGAGATCGCCCCGCGAGATTTCATTTTCCGAACGCGAGAGTTCGAACAGATGGAGATCGAGTATTTCATAAAGCCTCCGAAGAATGACGAAGACAAGGCATGGGAGGAGGTGTTCAATCATTTCAGGGAACAGGTCGTGGCATTCACGACCGACATCGGACTTAATCCGGCAAAGATCCATGAGCTTGAGGTGGCCGGTGCTGACCGAGCTCACTACTCAAAGCGAACCATCGACTTCGAATTCGACTATACGTTTGGACGAAAAGAGCTGTACGGCCTTGCATACCGAACTGACTTCGACCTCGGCGCTCATATGAATGCGTCAAAGGCAGACCTCAGGTATTTCGAAGAGCAGTCAGAAGAGACTGATCCTGAAAAAAAGAAATACGTTGCGCATTGCATCGAGCCTTCATTCGGAGTTGACCGAACGGTGCTTGCGGTTCTTATGGATGCATACGCGGAGGATGAGCTCGGAGGCGAGCCGCGAGCTTTTATGAAATTCTCTCCGAAAGTCGCACCAGTTTTGGCTGCGGTTTCTCCGCTTCTCAAGAACAAGCCGCATCTCGTTGAGAAGGCGAGAGAGGTGTACGGATCTCTTCGAAAGGCATTTCCAGGACGAGTGGTGTTCGATGACAATGGAAATGTTGGAAAGCGATACCGACGACAGGATGAGATCGGTACCCCGTTCTGCATCGTGATCGACTTCGATACGATCGAGGGTACAGATGAAAGCGGCCAGGACAAATACGACGACAATGGTCAACCACTTCTCAATACAGTAACCGTTCGACACCGAGATACAGGCGAACAGGTGCGAATGGGAATCTTCGAGGTCGAGGCGTACATCCGGGCTTCGCTTGCATAGCCCGAGAGTCTCATCAGAAGAAGCTTGAGAAAAAGCCCTGAAAGAGGCTTTTTATGTATCTGCTTGCATTCTGTCGTCCTGTAGAGATAGACTGTGAATGGAAAGGATATTTGATTATGGGCTTTTCACCACGCAAGGACCCGAGGGCAAGCTGCCCCATTTCAGGCATGAGGAACGATGCCTACGAAATCCCTCTCGAGACACTTTCTCAGGAGGAGCAGAAAGAGGAACAAAGAATCTTGTCTGAAGAGACACAGGATTTGTTTAAGAGGATCGGTGTCATGCCCTTGGGGGTTGGCACGGCTTCGTTAGCAAATTCAACCGAGTCCGCATGAACGCGGTCGGCCGCCCCTTTTCGAAGGGGCGGTTTTTTAATTTGTAAAGTTAGTAAGTCTCTGGCACTCCGCTGCTTGCTCGAATGATAAGAAATGCGCCCGCCCTCAATGTTTGCAAAATCTGTGGGCGGGCGTATATTTTGTCCATGCCAAAAACCCCTACATTCCACAAAGAAAAGCTCAAGAACGGACTCCGATTCATCCATGTTCCGCTTGAGACAACCGAAACGGTCCTGGCCATGGTTCTCGTGGGAACGGGCGCTGACTACGAATCAAAAGCCGAGAATGGCCTCGCACATTTCCTTGAGCATATGTGTTTCAAGGGAACGGCAAAGCGGCCTAATGCGAAAGGTATCGCCCTCGAGTTCGACAATATCGGCGCTGACTACAATGCCTTCACCGGAAGGTCTCATACCGGATACTATGCGCGAGCGCACAAGAAGCATGCATCTAAGATCATCGAGATGGTTTCTGACATTTATCTGAACTCGACGTTTCCGGAAGCCGAGATAGAAAAGGAGAAAGGCGTGATCATTCAGGAAATCAATATGTACATGGACGATCCGCAGTTCCGCGTTTCAAGGCTTGCTACAGTTCAGCTTTACGGTGACCAGCCGGCAGGAAGGGAAATAGCCGGCACGAAGGAGACGGTATCTTCTTTCACAAGAAAAGATATCGTTCGGTATTACGATGACCAGTACTCAGCGAAAAACACCGTGGTTGTGATTGCCGGAAACATAAAGAGGACGCAGGCAAAGTCTCAAGTGGAGAAGTTGTTTAAAGGCTTGAATCCGGGCAAAGTGGCAAAGCGGCCTATTACAAAAGTGAACCAGGACAAGCCGAATGTCGCACTTGAGTTTCGGGAGACTGACCAGACACATCTTATTCTCACTTTCAGGGCGATGGGATATCTCGACAAGAGGAATCCAGCCGCTCGCTCACTTGCCATGGCTCTTGGATCCGGGATGAGCTCTCGGCTCTTCCAAAAAATGCGTGAGGAGCTCGGCATCTGCTATTACATCAATGCTGGACTCCATGCCCGACATGATGTGGGCGAATTCGTCATAACGGCTGGCGTGGCAAATGACAGGGTGAATGAGGCACTGGAGGGCATCATCGACGAGCTGAAAAACGTAAGCAAGAATGGCATCGAACAGGCCGAGCTGGAAAAAGTGAAGGAAGGGAGACTTTCAAGTCTCGTGCTCCATCTTGAGACGACTGAAGACTATGCAGATTTCTATGCAAAGCAGGAGATCCTTAAGGGTAAGATCGAGCTGCCAAAGGACAGGATCAAGGAAATAGAAGGTGTGACGCTCAAGTCGGTAAATACGCTGGCAAAGGACATTTTCAGCCCTGAAAAGGCAAATCTTGCCGTTCTGGGACCCTTCTCCGAGTCAAAAAAGAAGGAGTTCATGAAGATCCTATCAAGTCTTAGTTAGGCCTTGCGTTTTGTGATATTCTGTAGGCATGTCAAGCAAGGGTTCATCTCCTCTAAAGAACGAATTCGGCGAGCAGAAAGTCATCCTCAATGTCAGCATGGGGACGCTCTTCAAGATTGCCTGCTTCGCGCTCGGCGCATACTTGCTCTACGAGCTTCGAGGCCTCGCCCTCGTCATCCTCTCGGCGGTCGTCATCGCATCGGTCATTGAGCCGGGCATCAGGTTCCTGGTCAGAAGGGGAATCCAGCGAGTCTTCTCAGCGACAATCATGTATCTTGCCATTTTCAGCTTCATCGGCGTGATGGTCTCATTCGTCCTGCCTCCGCTCTTCAGCGAAACCATATCTGCCATCAATGGCTTGCCGAAATACGTGAAGACCATCGATGTTCTGAATCCGCTTAATGCAGAAACGCTCCGAAGCGTTCGAACCTTCTTTCCTGATCTTCCAAGCACCATCTCGGTCGGAGACCTTGGTGGAATGATGACGAACGCCGTCTCCAACTTCTCAGGCGGACTTTTTGATACGGTCGCCGGGTTCTTCGGCGGCATCGTCAGCCTCATTCTCGTGGTGGTCATCTCTTTCTATCTGTCTGTTAGAAATGACGGGGTAGGGGAATTCCTCGCGGTCATTACTCCTCTTAAGCATGAGAAATACGTGCGTGGCCTCTGGCTCCGGTCACAGCATAAGATTGGCAAGTGGATGCAGGGACAGCTCGTTCTTGCGCTCGGTGTCGGAATTATCACATACTGTGCGCTTCTCGTTGCGGGCATTCCGCATCCTCTTCTTCTCGCATTCGTTGCCATGATATTCGAACTCATCCCAATCATCGGAGCGACGCTCGCTGCAATCCCGGCATTCTTCCTTGCGACGCTCAGTGGCGGTTTCGGACTCGGCCTTATCGTTATCGCCATCTATGTAGTCATCCAGCAAATCGAAGCGCATATCCTTTACCCGCTTGTAGTCAAGAAGGTCATCGGCATACCGCCGCTCCTTGTTATCATTGCCCTTGTCGCAGGTGCTCAGCTCGCAGGGCTCGTCGGCGTACTTCTTGCCGTGCCGCTTTCGGTGGCACTTATGGAATTCATTAATGATGTTGAGAAAAGAAAGCGGTTTGTTGTCGAAGGGGAGGAGGCAAAATAGGATTTTTTGACTTTCTTGCTAGAAGCTATAAGGTATTAAGAATATAATCAGCCATGAAAAAGACCTTCTACATAACGACTACTTTGCCTTACGTTAATGCCGAACCACATGTCGGCTTTGCGACTGAGATCATCAGGGCTGATGCTATCGCTCGAGCAAAGAAGCTCCAGGGCTTTGAGGTTTTTTTCAACACTGGAACTGACGAGCATGGCCAGAAACTGTATGAAGGTGCCATCAAGGAAGGGAAGGATACCCAGGACTACGTCGATTTTTATGCAAAGAGGTTCCGAGACCTGACGCCGATTCTCGGCATTTCTGAGGATGTGCATTTCATACGAACGACCGACGAGCATCACAAGAAAGCCGCCCAGGAGTTTTGGAAGCGATGTGACCAGAACGGATACATCTATAAGAAAAACTATGAAGCGAAGTATTGCGTAGGCTGCGAGCTTGAGAAGACTGACTCTGAGCTTGTCGATGGCCGATGCCCGATTCATCCCGGCAAGGAACTCGAGATACGAAGCGAGGAAAACTATTTCTTCAAATGGAGCGCTTTCGGAGACAAGCTCCTCGCTTTGTACGAACAGAATCCGACTCTTGTCGTGCCTGACTTCAGATTCAATGAGATCAAGGCATTCGTCGAAAGGGGGCTCCAGGACTTCAGCATTTCGCGGCTCAAGAGCAAGATGTCATGGGGCATTCCGGTTCCGAGCGATGAAGACCATGTCATGTACGTATGGTTCGATGCCTTGGTAAATTACATCTCGACGCTCGGATGGCCTGAAAGCGAAGGCGACGCATCTGGGGAATTTGAGAAGTTCTGGAAGAATGGAACTCCTGTTCAGTATTGCGGAAAAGACAATCTCCGACAGCAGTCAGCAATGTGGCAGGCAATGCTTATGGCAGCAGGCCTTCCTCCGACCAACAAGATCATCATCAACGGTTTTCTTACAGGTGAAGGGGGCATAAAGATGTCTAAGTCGATTGGAAATGTGGTAAGCCCATACGATGCCGTCGAGCAGTTTGGAACTGAAGCGCTGCGATACTTCTGCCTCGCAGAACTGTCTTCATTCGAAGACAGCCCATTCACAATGGAGCGACTCAAGGACTCATACAATGCAAAGCTTGCAAACGGTATCGGAAACCTCACGAGTCGAATCATGAAAATGGCAGAGACTCATCTTCCGGGTCCGGTGGATGTTACTGCTCAGGCTTTGTCTGACGAATATTTCGCACTCTTTGATGCGTACGATTTCGTAAAACTCACTCAGTATATTTGGTCGCATGTTCAGGGGCTGGATGCATTCATCCAAGAACAGAAGCCATTCTCTGTCGTAAAGACCGACAAGGAGGCAGGCGTCGCTCTCATCCAGGAACTCGTCGGCAAGCTCTATGCCATCGGTCTTATGCTTGAACCAATTCTCCCTGATACATCAAGAAAGATTAAAGAGCTTGTGAAGGAAAATAAGATGCCGGCTGAGCCGCTTTTCTTGAGAAAAGAATAATCATTCTCGATTTTATCCCGTCTTCATCCTGAATGGGTAAGATGGTCAAACATGCTGGACGAATCTTCGGAATTGTATGATTTATGGAACATTCAGAAGAAGATCATATCGCTCCGGTCCGGTAAAGGCGTATTTTTTAAGCCCGGGGAAGTTTGGTGGTCTCATTTTGGACAGAATGTAGGCAATGAATCAAGTGGCAAAGGATCCGGGTTTTCTCGTCCTGTTCTCATCTTAAAAAAGCTGAACAGTTCCAGCTGCATATGTCTGCCAATTACAACAAAAGAAAAGAATGGCGATTGGTATTGCGAGGTCAGCTTTAAGGACCAACCGAGATGAGTAATGCTTCATCAGATACGAATACTGAGCTCCGGGCGTCTTCAGCGAAGGATCCTTTCGTTAGCCTCGGTTGAGTTCTCTGAAGTAAAAAAGAAGCTCAAGCGTTTGCTCGAGCTTCTTTAGATCATCACCCGGATTTCCCGGGATCGGTGGGTTTCCCCGTAACTTCCATATAATATAAAAAACGAAATCTCGTGTCAAACTTGGTCCGATTCAACATAAAATATCCGGTCGACACGCGCTTTGCGGTCGACCGGATCTGTTTGCGACAACGTCCGTTGCTATCAGTGGGTATGCCTTGCCTCAATGTATGAGATTTCGGCATTGATTTGCTCAACTTTTGTCAGAAGTAAGAAAACGAATCCGCTCAGGGAATACCAGGCATATAATGCCTTTGTCCTGTGGCGGCGAAGCCTTTTGTTGCGGTCATTTTCCCATTGACGGTGCAATGCGGCAGCGTATATGCCGACAAGCCACCAGATCATGATTGCGACCATGAGCGGAGCGTCGCCGGTGACGATGCCATTGATCAGGAGTCCAAGAACGATAAAAGATAGGATGTTCATGAATTTCATGGCTTAGACGGCTAGACGAATGACACCATGCCATTTGTGCAGCCTCCTAAGTCAGATAATTAGATCCACACCCCTTCTCTTGCCGAATTTAATGAGCTCTAGGAAAATAATACGCCCGTCATGTCTCAAGTCAATGGATTTTGCCACCGTGGTATAATCGAGGCATTATGGAAAAAACTGCTTCTCCCGAATACATAGACGTTCATGCCCATGTGAATTTTCCAGACTACGATGCCGACCGTGACGAAGTCATTTCGCGCTCGCTCGATGCCGGTACGTGGCTCATAAACGTCGGTACCTCGCTCGCGACTTCCCAAAAGATAGTCGAGATCGCAGAGCGATACGAACAGGGAGTGTACGCGATAGTCGGCCTTCATCCGACGCATGTCGAAGAGGAGCGGTTTGACATTGTGGCATTTGAAAAGCTTGTGGCACACCCGAAAACTGTCGGAGTGGGGGAATGCGGCATCGATCTATTCAGGCTTCCTGAAGAACTCAACAATGAGATTGATCGGGCACGTGTCTATAAGAATCAGGAGGAGGATTTCCTCAAGCAGATCGACCTCGCTGTCAAATACGACAAGCCGGTCATGATCCATGCTCGTGAGTCATATCAGGACATTTTAAAAGTACTTGATGCTGCCTTCATAACGCATGGGGCAAAATTGAGAGGGAATGCACATTTCTTTGCCGGGTCCATCGAGGAGGCAAAGGCATTCCTCGACAGGGGGTTTACGGTCTCGTTCACAGGAGTCATCACCTTCGCTGCCCAGTATCGGGAGCTTGTTAAATGGGTGCCTCTGGACCGGATGCTTTCCGAGACGGACTGCCCGTTCGTGACGCCTGTGCCGTTCCGGGGCAAGAGAAATGAACCGCTCTACGTCCAGGAAGTGGTCAAAAAGATAGCTGAAATCAAGGAATTGCCAATCGAGGAGGTCAAAAAGGCCTTGTTGGACAATGCCCGGAGGCAGTTTGGCATCTAGTCCGTCTGGCTGGGAGCCCTGCATTTCCGGGATTCTTTCTGCATTGGCCAGAGGTCAAAATACGGCTTAAAATAGGCTTGCTTTACCAGTAAAGCTGTGGTAATCTGTCCGCATGACAGAAAATAATAATAAACAGCATGAGCGACAGGATGGAGTCAACGTTTACGAACTTGGCTTCCATTTTGTTCCAACTCTTTCCGAAGACGAAGTTGCGGTTCAGTTCTCGCACCTAAAATCTTTGATTGAAAAGAAAGGGGGTACGTTCATTTCCGAGGAGACACCTCGAATGATTAATCTCGCTTACGAAATTACAAAGACGGTAAAGGCACAGAAGAAGCATTATTCAACATCTTATTTCGGATGGGTTAAGTTCGAACTCAACTCTTCTGAAATCAACGGTCTCGACAAGGATGCGAAGAACTTCGAGCCGATGCTCCGACATATCCTCATTGCGACAGTGCGAGAGAACACTATGAGCGTTCCTCGAGATGCGGCTAAGAAGGAAACAAAGGGGGCTTCTTCAGAAGAAGCGACTGGAAATCAGGCTGCAGGTGAATCACAGTCTGACAAACCGGCTGACGGGTCGGTACAAGAATAATAATCATGTATCTAAACAAAGCGTTCATTATCGGCAATTTAACAAGGGATCCGGAATTGAAATCACTTCCGTCTGGAATGCG
This sequence comes from Minisyncoccota bacterium, assembly GCA_036405975.1. Classification (GTDB taxonomy): domain Bacteria; phylum Patescibacteriota; class Minisyncoccia; order Phycocordibacterales; family CAIZLB01; genus VEQN01. The sequence goes on from DASWWM010000034.1 coordinate 71,690, forward strand.
AGTCGTATCATTCTCAATGGCGACTAACCGAGTCTGGAAGGACCAGAACGGCGTAAAGCAGGAAAGCGCTGACTATCACAATGTTGTGGTATTCGGACGACAGGCAGAGACGGTGGCCCAGTACATGAAAAAGGGCAGCTCGGTCTTTGTCGAAGGAAGGATGCAGACGCGATCGTGGGACGGTCAGGATGGAAAGAAGCAGTACAGGACGGAAGTCGTAGCAGACAGAGTCCAGTTCGGCTCGTCGTCTCGACCTGAAGGCGGATCTTCACGACCGTACGGAGGATCATCCGAAGGAGGAAGCTCAGCTTCTCGGCCAGCGGCACCAAAGCCGGCGGCACAGCAGGCAGCTGACCCTCTCGACTCGATGCCTTCCATGGATTACCCAGAAGAAGAAATCAACCCGGAAGACATTCCATTCTAAACAACTCACTATAAAATCATGGCTAAACAGTGCTATTTCTCACAGAACAATATCAAGCATATCGACTATAAGGATACGGAAGTTATCGCAAAGTTCCTCAATCCTCAGGGACGAATCATGTCTCGAAAGAAGACAGGCGTAACGGCAAAGAACCAGCGAAATCTCGCTAACGCTATCAAGCGAGCGCGATACATGGCTCTTCTTCCGTACCTCTCAGTCTAAGCGTTCTCACGAATCTAAGACAAAAACCCCGACATCAATCGGGGTTTTTGTTTGCGTGGTTGCACGCTGGGCCACTCGGGTTTATAGTATCTTCATGGCACGCATGAACAGGAATTTCTGGTTCTCATTCTTTGGAAAAAAATCCGGAGAGTGATTTCGCGCTGCAAGCTAATGCGAAACCGCCGCTCTCCGGAGTGGCGGTTTTCGTTTTACGCATTTGATCTTTTACAACTGAATATAAAACCATGAAAACTACCAAAATGATTAATGTCGGGTCGGCAGCGCAAGTCACATTCCTTGGCCCGTTCGGAGCTACGTTCTCGCATATGGCATATGACTGCCTTTCGCGGGCATACGGATCTCCGTCGGTTGCCGCTGATCACTCAAACTTCGTGGCCGCTTCTTCAAACGAAGAGGTTACTGAAAAGGCTGTGTCACATGGAGCGTATGCTGCATTGGCAATGGAAACAATGGCTGAGGGAAGAGTGGCGGAGCCTCTTGAATCATTCATCAGGCTTATAGAAAGGTATCAGGACCAGGAAGGGGTTGCATGTCCGATTCATGTGATCGGCTCTGTCAGAATGAGGATCTCTTTTTGCCTTATGGTGAATCCGAGATCCGGCATGAAGGCGCCCGAGCGCATCGTCGGTCATGCCAAAGCATTCGGTGCCTGCAGGGAAAAGGTAAGGGCGGGCGGCTTCCAACAGCTGTCTGTCCCAAGCAATGGGGAAGCCGCCCGCCTCGTGGCCCAAGACCCAGCGTTTATTGATGCTGCCGCCTTGGCGCCGCGGTTGGCTGCTTCAAAATACGGCCTGAAAATCACGGAAGAATCGTTCGAAGACAGGGAAGCGTTCACCACGTTCTTCCTTCTTGGGCCGAGAGTCCATCCTGTTGTGACAGGTGCTTCTAACAGGGCGCTGGTCATATTCAGGCTCAGTCACAGGCCCGGATCGCTTGTCCGTGCGCTTGCTTCGTTGGCTGCATTCGAGTTCAATCTCGTTCAGATTCATTCCGCATACAGCGGCAATGGCGCTTATGATTTCGCGATCGAACTTGATGTGCCGGGCGAGAGAGTGGCATCATTCGGAAAAGCCATTCGGTCATTCTCCGGATGTGTCGAGAGGCATATCTGTTTCGGACCATTCGAAGTTAGAAGTGACTTATAAATAAAGCCCGGGCAGCGTTTCGCTGCCCGGGCTTACTATTTTCTGTTTCTACTTGAGCTTAGAAGCTGTTTCCTCCGACTCGTTCTACGTACTCACCAGTGTCGGTGTTGATTCGAACAATCTCTCCTTCAGTGATGAAGAGAGGGGCGTTGATCGTCGCTCCTGTCTCAAGCGTTACGACTTTGTTTCCGCCCTTTGCAGAATCTCCCTTGATAGATGGCGGAGCTTCGGTTACCTTGAGTTCTACCTTGACCGGAAGCTTCACTCCGAATGGCTTCTCGTCGAATGATGTGATGTCGACAAGGGTGTTTGCCTTCATGAATCGTCCTGCACTTCCGACGAGGTCTGCATCAAGCTTGAATCGCTTGCTCGGATCCTTTTCCTCGCAGAACCACCATTCGCCCTTGTTCTCGTAAAGGAACTTCACCTTTCGCGTCTCGATCTCGGCCTCCTCAGCCTTGTCAGTTGCTCCGAATGAATGCTCCACTACTCGTCCTGAGATGAGATTCTTGAGCTTCGTCGCGTTCACCGGCTTTCGCATCTGCTTTCGGAATACGTGGGAGCTGAGCACTTCGTACGGCTCGCCTTCGAAGACTATGCACTTTCGGACCGTGATTTCATTGTATTCAAGCATGTTTGTGTATATGACGTCGTTTCTGAGGGGAAGAGGCAGTCTCTGCTCTGCTAGCCATTCAGACCCTGGGTCTGTTGTTTAACGATAATAGGGTCATTCTAGGCGAAAGCCGGCCATAAGTCTAGGCTTCCGGCTGGCTCAGCCGGATTGTCACTTGCTGCCCGGGCGTCTTTACTCAACTTCGGGCTAGGTATACCATGAGTTCAGAAACAGCCAATCTCAAACGCTAAATACGCATCATCATGAAATTTGCAACAATATGCTTTCCCGTCACGGGCGACATGACAAAGAACAGGGTCGATGCCGTATTTCTGGCATTGAAAAAACAGAAGATCGGGGCCGGATTCCTGAATGGGTGGGGTGGAAAGATGGATGAGGGTGACGAATCTCTCAAGTCGGCCGCACTCAGGGAATTCAAAGAGGAAACTGGCGGAGCTGTCGGAAATCCCGACAAGACTACATGGGTAGGCATGATCGATTTCTATAGGGAGAAAGAGCATGTCTTCACCTGCGCAGTGTTCTTTGTCTGGGAATGGAACGGTCCGTTGCTCAGTACTGATGAGATGGGGCCCGGTCAAAGATTCGATGTATCGCATCTGCCACTCGATCGAATGATCGAAGGCGACAGGCTTTGGTTCGTGCGCTTGATAGCGGGCGAGAAACTCAAATGCACGCTCAAGCACAGCGCTGATTTCAAGGAGGTTCTTGAATTCAGTTGCGAGCCTTTGGGCACGAATGTATGATGATGGAAGTCCGCTTGTCGCGCCGCCGGTCCCAGCCTACAAGAGACTCTTTGCACATTCTTCAGATATAATCAGCTCAATTGTCACATCACGCAGTTTTGTCACATGCTTATCGTCATCAACTGATGCCGGCCAGTTAATCGGCAAATTCATCAATATCAATAAGTGGTGGCGGGAAATCGCTCAAGGCAAGGAAGGGGACTCGTATCCGAATCAAAATCGGATATGCCGAATTGCCTAGGCCAAAGTACCGCCTAAACTTCAAACCATCCGACTGCTGTCGGATTTTTTTATTGTGAAAGAAAACCGCCCGTTTGCAGTAGGCGGATTTTCCTTGGTTTGGTCTGGAAGAAGAGGTGGGTTACTCTGTTTCCTTAAGCTTCTCCCGAATCTGGGCAAGGATCTTATTCGAAGTTTTCGTATTTTCCCGAAGGTACTGTCGCGTTGCGTCGTATCCTCGGCCGAGCTTCTCGTCACCGTATGAGTAGCTCGTTCCGCTCTTATTGATGACGCCGAACTTCTCTCCGAGAGCGATCATTTCGCCTTCTCGAGAGATTCCTTCGTTGTACATGAGGTCGAACTCAGTCTGCTTGAATGGGGCAGCAACCTTGTTCTTGACGACCTTCACTCGCGTTCGGCCTCCCATGATCTCTTCGCCTTTCTTGATCTGGGCGATTCGTCGGATATCAAGTCGTACTGATGTGTAGAACTTCAGTGCCTTTCCTCCCGGAGTGGTCTCTGGATTTCCGAACATCACGCCGATCTGCATTCGGATCTGGTTGATGAAGATGACGATAGTCTTTGACTTCGCAACGATGCTCGTAAGCTTTCGGAGTGCCTGTGACATGAGCCGTGCCTGCTTTCCGACATGATGCGCGCCCATGTCGCCTTCGATCTCGTCTTTAGGGGTGAGGGCAGCGACCGAGTCGATGACGATGACGTCGAGCTTTCCTGACCGTACGAGGCTCTCGACGATCTCGAGGGCCTGCTCTCCTGTATCTGGCTGAGAAATAAGGAGCTCATCGATCTTAACGCCGAGTCGCTTTGCGTACTGAGGGTCCATGGCATGTTCCGCATCGATGTAGGCGCAGATACCGCCGAGCTTCTGCGCTTCGGCTACGACATGGAGGGAGAGAGTGGTCTTTCCTGATGATTCCGGACCGAAAATCTCGATGATTCGTCCTCGTGGCATTCCGCCCACTCCGAGTGCTGCGTCGAGTCCAATTGATCCTGTAGGCACGACATTCACATTGACCTTCGGCTTTTCACCGAGATTCATGATGGCGTCTTCGCCGAACTTTGTTTTGATGGCGGCAAGGGTATCCTTGATGGCGGCAGCCTGTTCTTTCACGCCGCTCGCTCGCTTCTTTTCGATGCCGTCCTCAATGACACTTTCATCGCTCGAGTCAGCGGAGAGTTCGTTTTCTGGGGTGACGAGCTGTTCTTCGTCTGCGCCTTTCTTAGCTTTCTGTTCCTTCTTCTTTGCCATATGGGTAGTAAATAGTGTTATCTGTCTTAGTAATTCTGCGTGTATACGACTTCGATATCCTTCTCAACCAGAGAACCAAACTTATCTTCAACTCTGAGCTTAATTATATTATAGCCAGGGTAGAGCATCAATTTTTCGCTGAATGCACCAGATTCGTCCGTATATATGGAGCGGTCGTTCAGGGTAATAGCCGATATGTTCTTGGCATTTCCCTTGATGTCTATAAGGCTTGTATCTGAATTTGACCCTTGGATAGGGGACTCTACGGTGAGCTGAGGCCCTTTTACGATCTTCTGGGCCTGGAAGATACCGTATCCGACAATCGACAGTACGAATATGCCTATGAGCAAGGTCTTGAGTATCAGCTTTCCATCTTCGTACGGATTAATCATATGTGGTCTATGTGAAGTCTTCTTAAACTATCTGTGAATTTTGCTGTCGGTGAGGCGAGAAACAGGGAAGGATATGCGGAGGTCGGGACTAACCGTTTCGCTCTTCATCCGAATCCTCGTCTTCGGCCTGTTCGTCTTCCGAACCTGAGCCGCTGCCGTCTTTTCCAATAAGCACATCTCGTGGCTTTGCTCCGTCAGCCGGTCCTATGACGCCTTTCTGCTCAAGGATATCCATAAGTCGGGCTGCCCGGGCATATCCTACTCGAAGCTTTCTCTGGATATATGACGTTGATGCTTTGCCTGCCTCCATGACCGTCTGCTTCGCTTCCTCATAGAGGTCATCGTCCACATCGTCATCTCCTCCGAAGCCTCCTGATCCGTCAGCTGCAGAGCTGAAGATAGGGTCGGGGTTACCGCTTGTGACGCTTTCTCCCGTAAGGGTGATCTCGGAAGGAAGTCCGCTCATATTCTCAATGAGGTACTTAACCAGATTCTTGGTTTCGTTCTCGGTTATATAAGCTGACTGGATTCGAACCGGCATGGGCTTATCTCCAGAGAGGTAAAGCATATCTCCGGCTCCAAGAAGTTCTTCGGCTCCTCGCATGTCGAGGATGGTCCTTGAGTCGATCTGCGAAGCTACCTGGAGGGCGATTCGGGCAGGAACGTTCGCCTTGATGAGGCCGGTGATGACGTTAACTGAAGGTCGCTGCGTAGAAAGGATCAGGTGGATACCGACTGCCCGTGACATTTGAGCGAGCCGCACGATTCCTGCCTCAAGCTCTCGAGGGTAGGTCTGCATAATATCCGCCAACTCGTCGATGACTATCACTATATATGGCATCGATTCGATCACTTCCTCTCCCTCGACGAATCCGTCCTTCTTTCGCTTCTCGAGCCATGGGCCGAGCACGTTCTTGTTATATGACTTGATGTCTCGAACCGAATGCTTTTCGAGAATGTTGTATCGTCTGTCCATTTCCTTCGCTGCCCACTTGAGCGAGAGGATCGCCTTCTTTGCATCGGTTATCACCGGAGTGAGAAGGTGCGGAATCTTATTGTACTGAGTGAGCTCTACTCGCTTCGGGTCGATCATGATGAATCGAAGATTTTCTGCAGAGTTCCTGAAGAGCAGGGAAGTGATGATCGCGTGGATCGTCACTGACTTACCTGAACCTGTCGTACCTGCGATGAGAAGGTGGGGCATCTTTGCCAAGTTCTCGAAGTAAGACTTTCCAGAGATTCCTTTTCCGAGAGCGACAAGGAGAGGGTCTTCCGACTTCGCATATCCGTCCTGTGCAAGGAGCGTTCCGAGGCCTACCATTGTTTTCACGCTATTCGGGATTTCGATACCGACAAGCGACTTGCCAGGGATAGGAGCTTCGATTCGAATAGGGTGAGCCGCAAGAGCGAGAGCGAGGTTGTTCTGGAGCCCGAGGATCTTCGAGAGCTTCACTCCTTCGGCCGGCTTGAGAGCATATCGGGTTACTGACGGGCCGATTGAAACCTCATCCATTTCTACATTGATTCCGAAGTTCTGAAGCGTCCTCTTGATGACATTTGCATTCGCCTTGATGTCACCGACTCCAGGCTTTCCTTTATCTGTTTCAAGAAGTGAAAGCGGTGGCGGAACGAATGCTTTTCCAAGAAAAGGAGAAGGAGTTTTTCGAGGGCTGGGGATAACTTCTTCGGCCTGCTCGTCCTCGTCACCTTGTCCTTTAGCATTCTTAGCATTAGAGCCGGATAGTCGGCCTTTGATACTATCAAGGACAGACGTCTTCTCCTCTTCCTCTTCGTCATCTTCAGTATCAGACATTTTCTGTCCTTTTGCCTTATCCTTTGTAGATAAGGCCTTTTCAGCATTGTCGAATTTCTCTGACTCCTCGTCCGTGAGTCCTTCCTCATCTTCCTCCTCAGCTGATTCTTTCTTGAAAAGCTTCCAGAAGAGAACATGCTCTTTTCGAAGTGCTGCGTCATATATAATGAGCACTGAAATCATGGCTAAAGCTACAAGGCTGATGAAGCTTACAGTGTAATCAAAGAGCGTGACGAGAGGGTTTGCTATGAGCGCTCCGACAACTCCGCCGCTCTGTGCGCTTACAAGATGGAATATACCAAGGCCAGAAACTACAAAGAGTACCGAGCCTATGGCCTTAGAAGGAGGGAAGTTCCGCTCCTGGTCGCCAAAGAAGGAGAGTGAAAGCATGAGCAAGATCGCGGGTATCAAATAGTATCCGTAGCCTAGGAGCGAGTGGAGCCATTCATAGAGCTTTTGTCCGACCGTTCCTCCTGATCCGAATGCTGCAAAAAGGAAGAAGATGGACAGAACGAAGAGGGCGATGCCCCAGACGCTTTTCCATGTAGTTTCCTTGAGCCGAGGTCCCTGTCCGTGACCTTTTGAATCTGCCGCTTCTCGGTCCGCTGAAGTGCCTCTAGTGTTTTTTTTCTTGTCTCGTTTTGCCATGAAAATATTGTAGCACTCAAACACGGTGCCATGAAGTTGCATGAAAAGTTGTCTTATATATAATTGGCGAAATCTAAAAGACTGACGGAAAAAGTGCGAGTTTTTATATAAGTCAAACCTATGAATTTTAACCAAAATCATCCTCAAAATTCGGAGCCAAAAAATGCCTTTCACATTGTTCCAGATACAACTGGAAATGCGGATAAAAACGCATCGATCTACAAAAAGACAGAGAAGGTTGCCAAAGCCCTCTTTCTTGTTACCCAGCATCTCTCAGACACTACACCTCTGAAGAAGCATGTCCGAGATAGCGCCCTTTCTTTGCTTGATGTCATTTCGCAGATTTCTTTCGCTTCCGAGCTGGTATCTGCAGACTTGTCTTATAAAAAAGCTCAGGCAAACCGGCTGGTAACGTTCACGCTCTCTCTCACTGAGCTGGCTGCTGCTTCAGGGCTGATGTCTTTTAAGAATAGCTCGATCATTACTGATAACATTGTCTCTTATAAAAATGAACTGGTTTCATACATCGAACAGCTCATTTACCAAGTCGACTCGCGAGCGGCAATTGATCAAAATACGCATGAGGCCCAGATAGATTTGTCTCATAGTTTTTTTGAAATTGAATCTGGGGAGGAGGGTTCATTCGGCCTTTCGAGCGATGCATCTTCTATGTCCGATATCGCTACAGCAACTCTTCCGGACAAGATGATGCCTTCAGCTGAGCAGGTACAAAAAGGACAAAGCCTTCCTGTTACCGCAAAGGATTCGCCATCGAAACCTTCTCGGGCTGTCACGGGAGACGCTCGAGTCATTGCCGAAGATGCTGCCGTTCATCGTGTAGATGCACAAAGTGCCCAGACGGCGGCTCCAACTGCCCCTGCTCAGATTCAGGAGCTGATACCGGCAAAGTCGGAAGCGGTATTGGTGCACAAGTTCAGCGGATCGCGAGAAGGGCTCAACCAGTTTCTGAATTCCATGCAGCATGCTCAGCCTGCATCCGCGACTGCGCATCCTGCGGCTCCTGCTCCGGTCTCATCTCATGAGGTTGGCATCAAGAATGAACGGCAGCAGATCATCGTCGACACCATTCGGGCAAAAGGGGAGCTTTCCATTAAGGATCTGACCGACGTGATCACCGACTGTAGCGAGAAGACCATTCAGCGAGAGCTCATTTCGCTCGTATCTACAGGATTCCTCCACAAGACCGGCGAAAGGCGGTGGAGCAAGTACTCTCTGGCCTTGGCATAATTGTCTTTTATGTCCTTTATTTAGGCCGCAAAGACTCTTTCCTGCTACCCTTGAAACCTTGACTTCAAATTGACTTGGAGTCCTAATTTAGCTAATATATCGAGATATAGCCATTTCGGTGCATTTTGTAATAAATACAGATTTGCAGCGTCATGGTATATGCCGAAGGGAATGGCCACGGCCAGACCCTATCCAGATTTCCAGCACATCCTGCAAGGAACATTGAAAATCGCATATCTCAAGTTCTCACGATCTTATGCAAATTAAGATCCTGGAATTCAGCGGCCTGCAAAACAGGCAATTGAAAACCAGATTCGGTCACCCTACTATTAGTCAGGGTCGGCTGACTCTGACGGGCCCTTAGCGGAATTTAAGAATCAGTTCACTGAACTGTACATATATATGTATGGGGAAGGAAAGGATGCTGGAGTTTCTCTACGGGTTCGCCAGGTTAGTTAACCCGAAAGGTTATGTGATCCTGCACATTATAAATTGTTTACAATTAATGCGGGCTCTCATTTGATCTTTTAATATATATTAATCATCACATGAATAAAACTTTCGCAACGGTTCTTGCCCTTGCTCTCGCTTTCTCATTCGCAGCTCCGGTTGCTAATGTAGCGTCTGCACAGGTAGTATCGTTCAACACGAACCTTACGGTTGGTTCTCGAGGTGCTGACGTAACAGCGCTTCAGGCTTTCCTTCAGGCAAAGGGCTTCTTCCCAGCCACACAGGCTGTGACGGCGTACTTTGGTCCACTTACAAGAAGCGCGGTAGCGGCTTACCAGTCAGCTAAGGGAATCACTCCTGCAGCTGGTTACTTCGGTCCTATCACGCGAGCAGCTGTTACAGCTGATGCTGCAGGTACAACTCCAGTATCAACTGTTCCAGGTTGCGTAGCTGGCGCTCTCTTCAGCGCTACTACTGGCCAGCCTTGCACAACAACTCCAGTTTCAACTGTTCCTGGATGTGTTGCCGGAGCTGCGTACAGCTCTACAACTGGACAGCCTTGCACATCTACAACAACTCCTGTTCTTACTGGAACTGAAGGTGTAGTAGACGTTCTCTTGGCTCCAACTCCATCAAACAACTCAAACGTTCAGACTAACGTCGACGTTCCTGTATTCGGAATCGAGTTCCGAGGAAAGATTGCTCCTGTAGCAGTCCAGACTCTTGACCTCCAGGTTTCAGTACAGTCAGGTTCATCAATGGAGAACCCTGGAACTTTGATCAATACGATCAAGCTTTGGGACGGATCAAACGTTGTAGCAACTGTTCCTGTTAGCCTCGCAACTTTCGTTCGAGACTCTAACAACAACTACTATGTACGAATCTCTGGAATCAACAACTTCGTTGTTGCTCCTGAGACTACAAAGACACTCACTGTATCATTTAGCACAAACTACATCGATACATCACGAACTGTCTCTGTAAGCACATACGGATCTTCTGCAGCTATCCGAACTGTTTCTGGTAACGGAATCAGCAGCTTCTACGGACTTACTGGCGCTTCAAGGACTCACATCTTCCAGAAGCCTGGTCTTTCTACAGTAACTGTTTCTGCTGCCGCAAACCCTGTTCGATCACAGAACTCTAAGCTCAGCACTTCAGTTACAACTGAAACAACTGCTCTTACGTTCAACGTGAAGTCTGAGAACTCTTCATCTAAGGTAACTACGGTTGTTGCAACTACATCTGCATCAGGTGTATCTGCTTCAAACCTCGTATTCAACCTCTACGATGGATCTACTAAGATCGATTCAAAGACTGGAAGCACTTCAGTAACATTCTCTAACCTCAGCGTAAATGTTGACAAGGACCAGACTAAGACCCTCACGGTCAAGGTTGAATTCCCTGCGACATCTACAGGCTCACAGGTTGCAGGAGTTTCTGTAACGTCAGTAAGCTTTGACAATGCTAACGGTTCATCTAACACAGTTTCAACAACTGTAAACGGTGCTAACCAGTACGCATACGCTCAGTCTGCTAACCTTACACTCGCAAGCACTCCAACGCTTACGGCTACTGCTAATCCAAACGCTACATCAACGACGCTTACAGCATCATTCCGAATCAACACTATGCCACAGGGCGGTGACTTCGTATTCTCTGCTGCGTCAGGTACTGTTTCATTCTTGAACTCATCTGGAGCTTCTATCAAGGACGTTCCTGCTACGATCTCTAAGAACACAGTAACTAACATCCCTGATGGTTCATCAGAAGTTGTTGAAGTATCTGCTGTACTCAGCTCAACGGACTCAGCAGTCGTTTCAGGTGCTAACCAGTACCGAGCACGACTCGCTGGACTCCGATGGCAGGTTGGATCAAACACTGTTACACAGACTTACGGATTCGAGGATTACATCACTAACCTCGTTACTGTAACTAAGTAATAGGATCTCTTACCGGACAGTCATTGTCGCAAGACAGTAGCTAGCCGATAGACGATACACAGGGCCCGCTTCGCAAGAAGCGGGCCTTTTGTGTTGCCCGTTTTTTTATAACCAGTCCCTTTACGTTATGCAGAGAAAAAAGGAGGGCTAGGGCAAAAGTCGCACGGGGCATGCTACACTATATGCATGTTTGATCAGACCTCATTCAAGCTCATTGTGGGATTTCTCAGCATTCTCATTGTGGGATTTCTGGTGTTCGTGGCTACCGGCCTTGCGCATACATACGTTAACTAAAAAGCGGAGGATTCATCGCCACTTGAGATTGCCTTAATGTCAGATTGCCATACTTGCGGGTATGGCAATTTGTTTTATGTTTCGTGGATCTCTGCGTCTTACCGCAACGGTCCTTCTTTCTTTGTTGGCACCCGTCTCGGTCGGCTTGGCTCACTTGCGGGCCGAAGCGGCTACGAGCATTTCCGAAACGACTCTGAGCAAGGATCAGGTTTGGAAGGCGGCCCGCGGCCCGTATGTCATCTCTGGCACCGTAGTCGTGCCCGCGGGCCGAACTCTGACCGTTGAAAAGGGAACTGTGCTTCAGTTCAGAAACGGCAATCTGGTCGTTCGCGGCGGCGTCGACTTCATGGGAGAAAGTGATCAGCCGGTCACGGTTGAAATGGATGGCAGCTCTCGTGGGATTGCTGTCGAAGGCGGAAGGGCATATCTCAACCAAGTCAGCGTATCGGGAGGCACGATCGCTCTCGATGCGTATCAGAAATCAGAGCTTGTGATATCAGACTCATTGTTCAATTCCGATTCGTCTTCCTCATACGTCGTCGTTCGAGACGGGTCAACGGCCTCATTCGAGAAAAATCGATTCATGTCATCTGACCTGTATGGCTATATGGTTCAGGCATACGACTCCTTTGCGTCTTTTGAAGGAAATACATTCATCGGGCAGGCAGCGTCAGCCGAAGCGGGCGAGCCGGCTAAAGGGAAAATCGGAATAGCCTTGTATTCCGGATACGGAGCATCAAACCTGGATCTCGCCGGAAATATGTACGACATATCCGGCAGCCAGTTTTCGGGTCTTAAACATGGCATAGAGTCATTTGGAAATATACATCTGTCCGTGCGCGAAAGCTCATTTAACCGGAACGTTGGGTCCGGGCTGCTCATGCACGGCAATGCCGAAGTTTCTGTAACGGAAAATGAATTCATCGGCAACAGGGTCGGAATCGAGTCGTACGGAGCATCGTCTACCATATCGGGCAATGCATTCGAGACGAATGTGGAGTCATCACTTATTGCGTACGGTGGAACTGTATACGCGGCTGGCAATTGGTGGAACTCCTCCGACGGTCCGTACCATCCGATTGTCAATGCTCCCGGAACGGGCGAGGTCGTGGACAGCGAGCCGTGGGTGAAGCTGTACCCTTGGATTTTTGAGAAGCCGAAAAAGATAGTCTGCTGCTCAAGCATATACTTTCTGCCTGGCCTCCAGGGAAGCCGGCTCTACAGGAGGTCATTCGGCATCGAGAACCAGCTTTGGGAACCTAACCGAAATGCCGACGTACAGAAGCTGTTCTTTGGGAATTCTGGAAGCCCCGAATATTCTGGAGTGTATTCGCGAGACATAATCCAGCGGACCAATGTGACGAATGGCATGTATGAAAAGGATATTTACAAGGGCCTGATAACCGAACTCGATGACTATGTTCGGGAAAAGAGGATCCGTGGCTGGAAGTTCCATGCATATGACTGGCGCTTCAGCCCGAAGCAGATTGTCGATGCCGGCAAGCGCACCATGCTTGAGGATTTGAGAGCGCTTGCCAAGTCATCCAAGACCGGCAAGGTGATGGTCGTTGCCCACAGCTATGGCGGACTGGTATTCAAGGAGCTCAGCAGGGTCCTTGAGCAAGAAGGGCTGGTCGATCTGGTGGACAAGGTTGTCTTTGTCGGAGTGCCCGAGCATGGTGCCCCGAAGGCATTGGCGTCTGCGCTTCATGGAGAGGGGCAGGAGATAGGGATGGGGCTGATTCTCAATAAGAAGACCGCACGGCAATTTAGCATGAGCATACCGGCAACGTTCTCCCTGATGCCTGACGCCGTGGAACTTGCGTCCCTCCCTGGCCCCGTCATTCGAATGCCTGGCATGGACGTTTCGACTGCTGCCACCCTTGAATCGTTCCTTTTGCGAGACGGCCAGTATTCATCCGTGGGCTCTGTTGGATCAGATGGCGACACTGATATTCCGTCCAGGGCAGAAGAGCGGCATCTGGACTTCTATAGAAATGAAAACGCGGAAGCCCAAGGGCTTTTTGAAAGTGCATCAGGGGCGAGCTCTACATGGAGAGTTGCGAGCATCATAGGTACTGGCCTGCCGACCGTTGCCGGGATTCGTTACGATTCGGAATGCGATACGCTGCTCTCGAGAATCAGGAAGTTTGTCTCCTTTAAAGGAACGGCTCAGCCATGCTCGTTTTTGCGAAAGCCTATCATAAGCATGAAGGGGGACGGGGTCGTGCTCGAAGGAAACCTCGATGC
>DASWWM010000035.1:0-10728 GCA_036405975.1 Minisyncoccota bacterium
AAGAGGCCTGCCCGTCATGCTTTTCCTTGTCTTCATGCCTGTGCTCACGTTCATGTGACGATGAGTGCGCATGCAGTCCGTCCTTTGCTTCTGGCTTTGCAGGAGGCAAATCAGGATTCACGATGCCATTTTTAAGATCGACTTTCTTTGCGAAGAAGAGCAGATACGCAAGCTCCAGCAAGCCGAAGGTGTTCACCACGAGAAGAGCGATGAACCACCATTTTTCATTTCGCCGCGCGGCAGTCCACAAGGCATACCCCTTGATGGCTATCGTCCACAAGAGCGCGATGAGAAAAATTCCCGTAAATACAGACACATTGAAAAGCGCATGGGGTCCTATGTCCCAAAGATCGTAGCCTCCCCGCCCGTGCCCGCCACCCATAAATCTCGAGCCTTCTGAAAACCAAATATTGTTATTGTGCATCATAATAGCTCAAATTATAGCGTGAAATTTGAATTTTTCATGAATTTCTCGTACTATCCCAGACAGACGCTCAGACCATGTGGCCTGAGACCGTAAGGCAAGTAACCAACACAAAGGAGGAGAGATGGCTAAGAAAAAGAGCAGGAAATGGGAGGTGACAATTAGCATAGAACCAGCATTGTGGTGCTGGCCGACAAAGCGAAACGATACGCAGGACATTCCAACCGGAACCTATGTATGTGTCGAGCGGCAGGTCCAGACGGCCGCAGGCGAACAGACCTGGCTCGTCATCAATCAAGGAGAATACAGAGGCTGGGGTGCATGGATCGAGGCACTCAAAGATAAGGCAGGAGCGACCATCCTTGGGTTTAAAGAGGTCGTATACATTGCCCTCAAGCCAATCGGCGACGGCCACGAAGCAGAAGTGCATGCGGGAGGAAACGGGACAGTCCCTCCTGTTGCCAGCGACCCGCCCGAAGACAAAGAAGCTTCGGAAAATACAGAGTGAGTGCGGTGGCACTTACGCTCTGGCCAGCGATCAAGCGGCCAGAGCGTTTTTATTTTCAGAAAACTTCCAGCAAAGGCTCGAATCGTTCACGCGCATGCACGAGCTCATGTATAATATTCCCAACAACAATATGGCACGAAAAATATTCTATATGGTACGACATGGCGAAAGCTGGCTCAATGCGGCGCATGTGCGGCAAGGTCCCGAAGGAAGCCTGAGCGACAACGGAAGAATGCAGGCAAAGGCAACCGGCGAACGCCTGAAGAAAGTGAGCTTCGATGCCATCCTCGTCAGCCCGTACCAGCGAACCAAGGAAACGGCAGAGACCATCATTGCCGAGCTCAAGCATAAGCGACCGATGGAGTTCGTAGACCTCCTCACGGAACGACGAAATCCGAGCGAGATAGTGAACAGGAATGCGGATGACCCTGAAGTTAAGCGAATCGTCGACCTCATCGACCGGAGCTTCCACGATGACTCATACAGGTATTCTGACGAGGAGAACTTTACGGACCTGAAGCAGCGAGCAAAAGACCTGCTTGCCTATCTTGAAACAAGGCCTGAGAAGAAGCTTCTGCTGGTCACGCACAGCATCTTCCTGAAAATGGTCGCGGCATATCTCGTAAAAGGAGACAAGCTCACGGCAAAGCAGTACAACCTGCTGAGCTATCTCAATACATCAAGCAATGCATCCATTACGGTATGCGAATACAATAGCGGCTGGCTCGGCGACGGAAAGCTCGGACGGTTCTTCTACCCTATCGAAGGACGGTGGAAACTCATTGCATGGGACGACTATACCCGTGACCCGTCCCAAGAATCAAAAGCCTGAGCTTAAGGCTTCTTCGGAAACCAAGGAAAGAATGCATTCGTCTTTTTCTTGTACGCATCGAAATCCGCATTCCCTTCGTATTTCTTTTCAAGCATGGGGATGCCGGAGACCTTCAGGATCAGGAACGTGATCGTGACAGGACCGATAAGCGCAATCACAGGCAGCAGGCCAAGCAAAGGAAGGGTCATGAGGTACACTCCCCACCACTGCGACACTTCTCCGAAATAGTTCGGATGCCGAGTAAGCGACCAAAGGCCCTTATCCATAATCTTTCCCTTATTTTCTGGATTACGAATAAATTTTCCGAGCTGATAGTCCCCGCCTGCTTCGAAGACAAAACCAATCATCCAGACAATGAGGCCGACGAATGTGAGCATATTGATATTGCTTTGACCCACCGATGCAAGAGCGATGACAGGCACGGAAATGCAGAGCATGAGGAATCCCTGGAGAATGAATATTTGGAGGTATGTGCGCGGCACGAACCATGCACCCCAATCCTTTCTCCATTTCTTATACCTAAAATCCTCTTCCTTATCCTTATTTCTCAGATAGATATGAGTCGAGAGTCTCAAGCCCCATAAACTCACGGCTGCCAGAACCATAAGCATCTGAGCGTTCTGAAGCTGCCCGAATGACCAGGCACTCGTCCAGGCGACGACGATGAAGCCGATTCCCCAGATGACGTCAGCGATATCGTTCCGGCGCCTCAAAAGGGCAAATAGGAAAAATCCTGACATAAATATAAGGATAATGAGAGCGGCTTGCCCTGCTCCGCTGAGGAAGGAATCAAGTGCAAATGAGGATATTAAAGAATTCATGTATATAGTGTACCATTAGGTGCACCTAAGCAGGCCTTCGTTACCTGCAAGCCGCCATGAACAACCAGAACCAGCCAGAGACCCTGACGCCAACCAGACAAGATACGATTTCAGATCAGCCACTTACGACTTGGCATATCACCTACAGCACCGTGGATGCCTGGAAAATGATGCTCAAGGCGATTGAATCGGCTCAAGAATCCATCTATATGGAGCAGTTTTTGCTTGAGCCCGATGAAACCGGGCAGGAATTCCTCAGGCTCTTTATCAAGAAAGCGAAAGAAGGAGTAACGGTGAAGCTGATCTTCGACTCGATGTACAGCAAGAACCTTGCCCGTTCCCCTCTCATCGAAGAGCTCCGACGGGCTGGAGCGAAAGTGAAGTTCTTCAACTGGCTTCTCCCTTTCTCAAAGCACAATAAGAAGATTCTATTCTTCAGAAACCACCGAAGGCTTCTGCTTATCGACCGAGAAACGATGATCACGGGAGGAATCTGCATCAGAAAGAAAATGGAACCTTGGAGGGAGACATGCATCAGGATTCAGGGAAATGTCGTAAACCAGGCAATATACGTTTTCGACAAGACCTGGAAGAAAGTGTACAGGCAGCACAGCATGAGGCTCGGGACGCAGACGAAGACAGGACCTGACGGATTCTCATACATAACCCATGCTCCGCTGATCAAGGAACGGCATGTCTATTATCGAATGATTGATGCCATCAGGCATGCCCGAAAGACTATCTACATAACCACTCCATACTTTCTTCCAGACCGGAGGCTTCAGCGCGTGCTTATATTGGCAAAGAAAAGAGGCGTCGACGTCCGGCTGCTTGTTCCGAAGAACTCGAATCATCCGATCGTAGACATCGGTTCGCATACGTACTTCCACAAGATGCTCGTCAAAGGCATCAAGATTTTCCAGTACGAGACCATGATCCATGCAAAGACCGCGACCATAGACGGAGAATGGGCCATGCTCGGAACGATGAACCTCGACAATATCAGCCTTCGATACAATTTCGAGTCTTCCCTTATCATCACAAACAGGACATGCGTGGCTGAACTTGAAGAACAATATGCAAAAGACCTCCGGCTTTCGAAGGAACTCACGCTTGATGCCTGGAATAACAGACCACTTCTCCAAAGATTCAAGGAACTGCTTGTCTGGCCCGTCAGAAAAGTACTCTAACCGACCCGTACCCGAAAACCCAAACTTCCGATCAAAAACGTGCAAAAATAAGCCTTTTGTGGTATAACTAAGGTCACATTTTAGAAAGAATTCATTTAACGTAAATCAATTGGCGATCCCACAAATCAGAATCAACCACCAAATCCGAACCCCTGAGCTCCGAATTATCGGCTCACAGGGCGAAAACCTGGGCGTAATGAGCACCTCCGAGGCTCTTAGGCTCGCAATGGAACAGAGCCTGGACCTCATAGAAATCTCGCCAAAAGCGGTCCCTCCCGTTGCAAAAATAGCGGATTATGGTAAATTCCAGTATGACGAAAACAAGAAGCAGAAGCAGGCAAAGGCCAATGCAAAGTCGTTTGAAGTCAAAAGCCTCCAGGTGAAGATCGGTACGGGCGAAAACGACCTTATTCTTAAAGCTAAAAAAGCTTCTGAATGGCTCGCTGAAGGCCACCGAATCAAGCTGGACCTCTTCCTTACGGGAAGGACAAAATACCTCGATCCAAAGTTCCTTGAGGAGCGAATGGAGCGAATTCTCAGGCTGATCAGTGTCGATTTCAAGATCACTGATCCTGCCAAGAGAAGCCCTAAGGGTATGTCAGCGGTCATCGAAAAGGCTTAAATTATAAAACAACAAGGCACTATAAGCCCCCTACTCACGTACGGGCGCCTCGCGTAATCGCGCTGCAAAGCGCACAAACATGAAAACAAACAAATCATTCTCAAAGCGAATCAAGGTGAGCAAGAACGGAAAGCTCACATCTCGAAAAGCTGGACAGAACCACTTCAACGCAAAGGAAAGCGGTCGATCACAGATTGCAAAGGGACGAACTCAGTCTATCGTTCTTACTCAGCGAAACAAGCGACGATACTTCGCTCAGTCATCTATTTAATCACCCTTCTTACATAATCTATTTAAAATACAATGGTACGAGTTAAAAAAGGCGTTAACGCACTCAAGACACGACGAAATATCCTTAAGGCAGCCAAGGGCTTCCGAAACGGACGAAAGAACAAGGAAAAGCTCGCTTACGAGCAGCTCGTTCACTCATATGCGAGCATGTTCGCTCACCGACGAGACAAGAAGGGCGATTTCCGAAGACTGTGGAACGTTCGAATCAACTCCGCTCTCCGACCGCTCGGACATACATACAGCAAGTTCATCGGCGCTATGAAGAAGAAAG
Organism: Minisyncoccota bacterium; assembly: GCA_036405975.1. Classification (GTDB taxonomy): domain Bacteria; phylum Patescibacteriota; class Minisyncoccia; order Phycocordibacterales; family CAIZLB01; genus VEQN01. Next base: position 4,960 of record DASWWM010000035.1, read on the forward strand.
GCATGGAAGTGGACCGAAAGATCCTTTCTGAGCTCGCTCAGACTTCTCCAGCCTCATTCGAGCGACTCGTGAAGCAGGTTACAGAATAAGCAATATAGGCTGACTGGCCACCGAAAAGCGTCCTGGGAAATCAGGGCGTTTTTCTTTTTATCTAGTATGATGTAACGGCGTTGATTAATCAGACATTTGCATGCTAGTATTTTGCAGGAACGTTCAACAAAGGAGAGAGTACCGTGGCAAGACAATTCAGAAACCAACAACACCAAGGAGGCACGCTAATGCTAATTGACCCTGAAGCTATTGCCGAAGACAGAGAGGAAAAGAGGTCAGATTTACCACGAGGCGGAGGGTATCGGTGCGACAAAAACAGCGATACTCCGTGGACAAGGGCTCATTCTCCACGAATGAGCCTGGTGAAGGAAGAGCCGTTTGCCGTCATCTTCTCAGGATACGGTATCGACGGCTGGTGGACCGGCCGCTGTTCCCCTGAGAAAAGAGACGATGACACGCCTGTGCCATTGTCAGAAAGGCCAAGAACCAATGAGGCAATATTTCATTGCTTCTCGGACGAAACCACGGTAGCCAACATCCTCAAAGGAGACAGGGTGCAGGTCACTGCACTTCAGAACACCTTTGAGGTTCGGGCGACTTTCTGGTTTCATCATAAAGACAATATACCTGTTTTGGAGATCGCCTGCGAAAGCAAGCCGAGATTGTGGGAGGCCCCTCACGCATGCTAAAACAGCAAAATAAAACCCCTGGAACCTAACGGTAGGTGCCCAGGGGTTTACTTTTTTGCCCAACTTTCGCGAGACTTAGTAGATAGTCCCCTCCACCGCACTATCGACCCCGTCATAGTTCTTGTAACCCCGAAGAAGCTTTCGGTCAGCCGCGATCATATCGATAAGCTTTGCGACAAGGCGTTTCGGGTCAGTGTCGAATACGACCTTCGGATTTGGCCTATGGCTGTTCTCGAGCATGGTCTTGATAATGCTGTCTGTTGCCCACTGCCCTTCTCCCTGAAGGATCCCGATAGGCTTCTGATCTTCGAATGAGATCGTGAATTCATGGAATGTGCCGATTCGTCCGGGACCGATGATGACAGCGTCGCATGACCGCGTAAAGAGAAGGTCTCGTCCGCTATAGCCGAAGCCCGTGTAGGTAATGAAATCCATGTATTCCATCGGGAGTCGATACACTTCTGTATGCTCTCGGGGCGAGCTTGCAGGAGAAAGGCCGACCGAGATGCCGCACTCTTCCTTGCACCCCATGGCTGCCCAGTACGGAAAGCCCGTAGTGGCACCTGACATCATGATCGCCCCTTGCCGAGCGATCTCCCGTCCGACCTCCTTGGCAACCTCGTATGTTTCTTTTCCGAGGAATCCCATATCGGCAGATCCGGATACTCCGATTTTAGGGATGAGATAATTTCTTTTATTGTTATTGTTCAGGCAAACTGGAGGCATATGTAGACAAGTATAACAGAGAACGGCCGCGACACCTTGTTGATAAAGCGTCGCGGCCGTTATTCTCAAAAAATCCAGAAGCCTCAATATGGGAGCCTCCCCCGTCTATAGTGTCTTCACGGCACCCTTTGGTTCCCTTCCCTCAAATACGTCGATGATGTTCTGAGCGGCAAGGGTTGCCATCTCATCTCGTGCGCTCTTTCGAGCCGATGCAATATGCGGCGTGAGCACGACATTGTCCATTTTCAAAAGTTCTTCTCCGACCTTTGGCTCAAACTCGAATACATCGAGACCTGCTCCGGCGATTTTGCCTGACTTGAGTGCGTCGATAAGTGCCGCCTCTTCGACGACCGGACCTCGCGCTGTGTTAATGAGATACGAGCCCGGCTTCATGAGCGCAAACCGTTCCGCATTCATAAGGTGATGCGTCGTCGGAAGAAGGGGCACATGAAGGCTGACGATGTCGGCTTTCGAGATGACCTCTTCGGGCGTCTCGCAGAATACCGCTCCATATTCCTTCTCAAGCACATCGTTTCGCTTGATGTCATAGTACAGGACGGGCATGCCGAATCCCTTTCCAAGATGCATTGCCACTCTTTCTCCGATTCGTCCTGCTCCCAAAATACCGATTGTCTTAGGGCTCAAATCAGTACCGATGAAGATCATCGGATCCCAGCCTTTATATCCTCCATTTCGTACGAACTTATCCGCCTCTACGATTCGAGTCGTAAGGGCAAGGATAAGAGCGGCTGTATGCTCAGCAATGGTGTCACTGAAGTTTCCGGGAGTGTTTGTAACCTGCACATTCTTGGCAGCAGCATCAGCCAATACGATATTGTTATACCCTACGGCATAGTTAGAAACTATCTTAAGCTGGGGACCTGCCGCGTCAAGAAGTTCTCCATCAACCTGGTCGGTAAGGAGCGTAAGCAGGGCGTCATATCTTATGCCTTTTTGGGCGGCATCATTGAGATATTGGACCAATTCTGCCTTTGTCGGAGGAATATCAAATGATCCGAGATCGACTGTATAACCTTTTGCCGCAAGCATGTCGAATGCAACCTGCGGTACCTTTCGAGTGACAAATATATTCATGCCACCATTGTAACCGAACCCTAGGCCTTATACAAAAGCGTCACGCCGTCCCATGCAGGAACAATGGCTGCATCAGCCCCGTATGTCTCATGGAGCCATGCATTGAAATTCTTGAGGTGGTTGGCGCCATTGTCCGAAGGGTTCTCGTACTGGACCAATCCTTTCCAAAGCGTATTGTCGATAACCAGCACGCCACCCTTCCGGACAAGCTTCATACAAGCCTCGACATATGACCGGTAGCCCTCCTTCCCTGCGTCTATGAATGCCATATCGAAGTAACCGATTGACGGCTTGTCTTCAGAGAGCCGCTTGAGGATTTCGTCTGCCTCTCCAAGCTCGAAGTGCACCTTCTCGCTCAAGCCAAAATGATTCCAGAGCCGGCGCGCATGAGCGATGGGCCGGGCATCCCTGTCGCAAGCGAATACTACACCGCCTTTTGGAAGTGCCCGAGCAATGAACGTCGTGCTGAAGCCCTTGAAAACGCCAACCTCGATGACATTCTTGGCCTTGGTTGCCTTTATGAGGAATTCGAAGAATCGGCCCTGAGAGTACGGGATCTGCATGTATGCCTGCTCAGTCCGAGCCGCCATCTTGATGGCGAAAGCATTGTCAGACGTCTCGGACTTGTACAGAAGGTTCTCGATATAGGCGTTGAGCTTGCTCGTGAACATGAGCTGCTTCGATACCTTTGACCGCTTCATGATGTACCATTTTCGAAGATATGGGAGATTCGCCTTTTTCTTGAGCTTACCTATAAACTTCTTCGGATCAAATGAGGGTTTCTGTTTCATGCCTAAATTCTGGATTAGTGAGCTGTCATACTACCACGCTAGACGGAGGCTATTCAAGGACAACCGTATCCCCTTCTTCCGGATGTACGGCATTGAGTCCGAGGTAGTCCCGGATTCGCTGGACGAGGAAGAGCGAAGCTTTGGTCTCACCCATTACCACGAATACCTTCTTTACGGTCTTCTCAGTGAAACTTACGAACTCCAATAGATGGTCTGAATCCTTGTGGGAAGAATACCCGTCGATAGTCTCGATATGTGCTCGGACCTGAATGTTGTTGCCGAAGAGCTGGATTTCCTTGGCACCGCTTTGGATGGTTCGGCCCATGGTTCCAACTGACTGATACCCGATGAATACGATGGTATTGTTCGGATCAGTGAGGTAATGAGCTTCATGCCGCTGAATTCGGCCTCCATTGGACATGCCAGACCCTGCCATGATGATCTTCGGAGAAGGTGCTGCCGAGATGCCCTGAGAAGCCTCAGCAGACTCAGTGACATGCAGTGTCGGGAACTTGAAGAGGTCGTGTTTATGGAACTCAGCGCGGGCTGCCTCGTTGAAATTCTCGGACATCTTCCTGTAAACCTCCGTAAGCCTGATGGCCAAAGGAGAATCGAGATATACCGGCACTGGCGGAATCTGCTTCTTCTCGAATAGTTTATGGATTTCGTACAAGAGCTCCTGGGTCTTCTCAAGCGAGAATACCGGGATGAGAAGCACTCCTTTTCGGGCAATATTGTCTTCGATGACATCTTCGAGCTTCTGAAGCCGGACATCGCGCGACTCGTGATTTCGGTCTCCGTATACGCTTTCCATGATCAGATAGTCGGCATCCGTGACCTCTTCGGTATCTCGAAGAAGCGGAGTCGGGCTATTTCCAAGGTCTCCCGTAAAGACAATCTTTCTCTTCTTGTCTTCCCCTTCAGCGGTATATGTCAGCTCGAACATGGAAGAGCCGAGCACATGGCCGGCATCCTTAAGATACAGGTCGTACCCCGGAGCCAAGTTAAAGTCCTTATGAAATGGAATGGTCTTCCACAGCGTGAACACCTTATTGAGATCTTCCCGGTCATAGAGTGCCTCAACCTTATTCCTCTCGGCCTCCTGAGTCGTGAGCTTGAGTGCATCAGCAAGCATGAGCCGGGTAAGTTCAAGCGTTTCCGGTGTCGAGTAGATAACGCCCTCGAAACCGTCCTTGATGAGCTTTGGGATCTTTCCGATATGATCCATATGCGCATGAGTGACAAGCAGATAATCAATCTGAGATGGATCATATATGAAGGCACGGTGATTCTTTTCCGAAGCCTCATGAGTTCCTTGCTCAAGACCGCAATCAACGAGAAGCTTCAGCGTCTTATCAGCATGGCCCTGAACGGCACCTTCAAGAAGAAAGTTCGCTCCCGTTACTGCCCCTACCCCTCCGCAGAATGTCAGTTTTAGTTTTTCAGTTTTGGATTTGGTATGTTTTTCCATATAAGTATTGAAATAAGTCCGCCGATTGTGTCATTTACTAGATCCTTTGCCGTATCGATCCAGTATCCCAGATCCACAATATCAACCTTGTAAAGAAGCTCCAGCACTTCCCATCCCAATCCAACGATCAGGACGCCGATGAGCAGGTTCCGAACGCTTTCACTGAGCTTGAAGGCCCTCAGGAATACGTATGTGAAAAGTCCGGCCATGATGCCTCCGAGGACATGCATCGGGATATCAACCCATTTGAAGGTCCAGTACAGATAAAACGTATGTGCCAGCCAATGAAGGAAGATCACTCCCGCCGCAAACATGAGTGCCATATAAAACCGCAGTCTGATGCTCATGAATACAGTATAGCGTTTTTGAAACAAAAAAGCCCACCTGTCGGTGAGCGCTTTTGTAGGTATCGCAGTATCATTCCTAGTAGTAAAACTAGGTGGGTTCCCTGTGCTTGAGGCCAAAAGCCGCAAGCAACTCCGAGATCCCTGATGATGTGAGCTAAGATGATAGCAACGATACCTGCAATCCATTATATACATCGAACTTTTTTTGCAAACTTTACAACAAGATCATACGTTTCCTAGTTTTTTATGCACTTTTCGATTCAGGTTTTCTTCATGCATGCCGTTAATGACTGCATCCGATATGTGCACGCGTTTGTATCAGCATCGCGGCTCACCTCCGAGTTAGTCCTGCCCAAAAATCCCCTCCATATCAGGAGAGTATACGATCTGTTCCTGCACGAGCTTATAGTCGATGATTTCTTCAGGCTTGAACCAATGTGCAATTTCATCGTTGGCTTCCTGGACCGAGCCCGATGCATGGACGAGGTTTCGGATAGACCGGTCGTCGGTTTCAGACATCTGGTATGAGTCGAGGACGAAGTCGCCTCGGATAGTGCCGACATCTGAAGTTAAAGGCTCGGTACCTCCTGTAATCTTTC
>DASWWM010000036.1:0-8037 GCA_036405975.1 Minisyncoccota bacterium
GTCCCAGAGGAAAAATGATCGATGCTCCCCCGTACAAGTTCCCGACGCATGTTCCTGAGTGCGGCGGCGATGGCCGTATCGAGCGAGTTCCAGGTCAGGCCGCGTATCGGTGTGTTCTTCGAGGCGGCGCAGCGGAGCATAAGAGAAAGCTCTATCATTTCGTATCTAAAAAATGCTTCAATATCGACGGTCTCGGTCCGAAGCAGATTGATGCATTTCTTGAGAATAACCTCATCTCTTCATTTGATGACATCTTCACATTGGAAAAGGGCGATATGATGACCCTTCCGCGGTTCGGAGAAAAGTCAGTAGACAATCTTCTTGCGTCAATAGAAAAGGCGAGGGAGGTCACGCTTGCGCGCTTCGTATTCGCACTGTCGATCGACCATGTCGGCGAGGAGACGGCTGAGGACGTCGCCGAGCATTTCAAGACGATCGACAGCGTCATGGGCGCAAGCGAGGAAGAGCTCAAGGGTCTGTATGGAGTAGGCGAGGTCGTTGCGGTATCCATCGCTAAATGGTTTGCCATTGAAGACAATAAGAGCCTGGTACAAAGACTACTCGAGCAGGTGGACATCACTGCAGCTTCTGATGCTGCTCGCGCTGCGGCTCAGACCGGAGCGGCAGCCGGTCCAAGCGCAAAAGCGCGCGAGAACGTAAGCGGGAAGACATTCGTTCTGACGGGAACTCTTTCCGGCATGTCGCGAGACGAAGCAAAAGTGAAGATCAAGGCTCTTGGCGGCGATGTCTCAGGAACAGTTTCGAAAAAGACGGACTATGTCGTGGCTGGGGAAGAGGCAGGTTCGAAACTCGACAGGGCTGAAGAGCTTGGAGTAAAGGTTCTCGATGAGGCTGCATTTCTCAAGCTGATCGGATAAGGTTTTGCACCCATCGTTCCCGTATAGCAAATATGCTATATCGAAATAAAAAAACGCCTGGAATGGCGTTTGCTGTTTTGTGCCCCGGAAAGGGGGAATGTGTTCTTTTGGTGCATACATGTCTGGCCTTAAGACCCGGGCAGAGCAGAGAGATGCCCGTTTTCATAGTCTTGGATGCCAGTGGCTCGGTTCTTTTCCAGGGAGTACGCCCTCGGCCAGACATGCCCTATGCAGGGTGCACCACTGGCAGGCAGAGTATCATGATTAGTTGTTATGTCAATAGTATGTCAAATTCTAAAATGATATCATTTGCCCATATGTCATTAACCCAATCAGACGTGCAGAAGCTCGCATCTTTATCCCGGATGAAGCTCAGTGACGAGGAGGCAGCCCAGTTTACAAAGGAAATCGACGCCATTCTTGGCTATGTCGAACAGATCAAAGAAGTGTCAGCGGGCGAGGCGGCCGCTTCTGCCGGCGTTCATGCCAACCCTCCGCTCCATAGAAATATGATGAGAGAGGATATCGCTGATCAGAATTTGAACCCTGATTCTTCAGAGGTTCTTTCGCGGGCACCATCTCACCAGGACGGACTTGTTAAGGTTAAGAAGATACTCGGCTAGAATCCAGCCTTGGAATAAAAGCATCAAACATTTATGGACACATCAAAACTTACGGTACTGGAAATCAGGGATATGCTTGCGAAGGGAAGCGTGACGAGTGAACAACTCGTCGCTTCGTACAAGGACGCATTCGAAAAGAAGAATGCCGACATCAATGCATACTTGGAATTTTTCAATGATGCTCTCGACGAGGCCAAGAAGGCTGATCAGAAGCGAGCCGAGCTTATTGCTGCTGGAAAAAACGCAGACCAAATCAATGCTGACTTTCCGCTCCTCGGAGTTCCTCTTGCCATGAAGGACAATGTTGTCATCAAAGACAAGGTTGCGAGCGCTGCCTCGAAGATTCTGGAAAAGTACGCTTCTCCATACGACTCGACTGTGACTGCAAAGCTTAAGGCGGCTGGCGCGGTATTTCTTGGACGAGTAAATATGGATGAGTTCGCCATGGGTGGATCAACTGAAAACTCCGCATATGGAGTCACAAAGAATCCGCACGACACTTCGCGAGTTTCAGGAGGTTCTTCGGGAGGTTCTGCTGCGGTTCTTGCCATGGGTGGAGCTCCAGCGAGCCTCGGTTCAGATACCGGCGGCTCCATCCGGCAGCCTGCTGCATATAACGGCGTTGTCGGCCTCAAGCCTACATACGGGACTGTCTCACGGCACGGTCTTATGGCCATGGGCTCTTCGCTCGATGTCATCGGTCCGCTTGCGCATACGGTAGCGGACATCGAGCTCCTTTTTGAAATTATAAAAAATACTGACGGCGACAGGTACGATTCGACAAGCCTTACAAAGAAGGACATCGAAAAAGTTGCTGCGGAGCATTCATCTGATCCGGCAAAGCTTCGAGTGGGAATCGTGCCCGAGCTTATGAATGTCGGCGGACTCGATGCCTCTGTCGTTGAGGCCATGAACAAGACAGTCGAAGCACTTAAGGCTGCTGGCTGCGAAGTGAAGGAAGTCTCTCTTCCTCATATGAAATACTCATTGGCGGTTTATTATATCCTCATGCCTGCCGAGGTATCTTCAAATATGGCGCGGTTTGATGGCGTCAAATACGGATCAAAAGTCGAAGGCGCCGATCTTCTCGGAGATTATCTCAATACACGAGGTGAGCTTCTTGGAAAAGAAGTGCGACGAAGAATCATGCTCGGAACATACGTGCTTTCAAGCGGATATCACGATGCCTACTATAACAAGGCCAATATAGTGAAGGATCTCATCGCAGGGGACTTCAAGAAGGCATTCGAGAGCGTCGACGTCATTCTGACCCCGACTACTCCGACTCCTGCATTCAAGATCGGTTCTCATACGGATGACCCGGTTCAGATGTACCTTGAAGACATCTTTACTGTCACGGCAAACCTCGTAGGATCTCCGGCACTTTCTGTGCCAGCCGGCTTTGCCGATATTGAAGGAAAAAAACTTCCGGTAGGCGTTCAGTTCACTGCTCCTCATTGCAGGGAAGACATACTGTTCGCTGTGGGTAAGAAAGTCGAACAAGGAAGAGGGTTTTAAGGTATAATTGCCCTATATGGGATTCGAATCATACGCCGACAATTCTCATGAGGATCAGGAAGGAATCATGAATCCTGAGACAATCGATACGCTTCGAAGTTTTTTGGCGATGCGGCAGCCTGAAGAGGATTCAGATTCTCTGGTCGATACGCGTGAATCAGATCCGGTATCCATACTGGCTCACAGCCTTGTTGAGGGCTACGTTGCCGAGAGGGGCGAGGGATCGGTGCCGTCTCAGCCCGAAGCTCGCTCATTCGTCGAGAAGCATCTCAGCGTCGAGGGCGGCGTGCCTGAAGCTGAGCATGTCGACTTTGTTGCTGAAAAGCTCGTCGAAATTCTAGGGAAAAAATAAATCCATGCCTGATCCAAAGAAAGCAGCGAAGCCGTCGGGAGGAGGAAGCTCATGGGAGAAAGAGGCTCTTTTCACTACATTCGTATTCATCATGATTCTTGTCGTGATCGCGCCTACGGTCGCAAGCTTTTTCGGATTCGGAGGAACTGCGGATGTCGCTCTCGACAGTCTCGGCGAGCGCATCTCTGATGCATTCGCAACATTCCTGGAGACGCTCAGCGTCATCTCGATCTTCATGTCATTTGTCATTGTCCTTGCGATTGCCTATGCGAAGATGGGGTACAAGGAAGTCATGGACGCATTCGGCGCCAAGGAGAAAAATGCAGAGGCCCTAATGCAGCGGCCGGCAGGAAGCGCTGCGGCTGCAGCCATGAGTGCGCCGGCCGCTGCGGGAGGACCCGGCTTCTCACTGCCTGGCCAGGAAGGTTTTGGATCCGCTGCCATTCCTGTGCAGCAGCCAGTCAATCCAAAATGGGAACAGATCGAGAGGCTTATCGCATCTCCGAACCAGGCTGAATGGCGAGTGGCCATTCTCGAGGCTGACATCCTCCTGTATGACATGCTCAGCCAGATGGGATATCCCGGCAATACGATCGGCGAGATGCTGAAGCAGGCGGACGAGTCCTCGTTCGTCACCCTTCAGGATGCATGGAAGGCGCATGTCATCCGAAATACCATCGCTCATGAGGGAGCCGACTACATTCTGACGAGAGGGGAAGCCGAGCGAGCCATCAGGCTGTTCAAGAGGGTCTTCGACGAATTCTACTTCATTTAGGCCAGCGCTTGCGCGTTTCGAGTTTTATATTATACTCTTGAAGTGCAACATAGCGGGTAAGTGTAACAGTAGCACATGAGGCTCATAACCTTATAGACGTGGTGCAATTCCACGACCCGCAACAAGAATTGAAGAAAGAGGCGCCTGAAAAGGCGCTTTTTTCGTGCCGCATTCTCTGTTTCCGGCCCGCATTCAGGGCATTGCATCTGGGCCAGGATTGAAAAAACGGCCGCAATGTATTATAGTGGGCCGTACATGTCGACGTAGCTCAGTCGGTTAGAGCGTGGGACTCATAAGCCCAAGGTCGGTGGTTCGATCCCACCCGTCGACACCCGTAGTTCTTTCACAAGGCGCGATAGTGCCCGAGTAAGACTATTCCTAAAAGTAACCAACAAAACCTAGAGGAGGGTTCGATAGTGAGTGAAAATAAAGTCGGAAAGATTTTTTTGGTATCAGGTCCAACCATGGTGGGAAAGGGGTCGGTATGCAATGGGCTCCTGGATAAGGTCAGGGAGGTGCGGACCCGTGAGTCCCAGCGGTCCCATAACCAGGCAGCTCGTGCAGAGCTTTGCTTCTCTGTCTCGTATACGACTAGAGATCCAAGGCCTAGTGAGATCAACGGAACACATTACCACTTCGTAACGAAGGATGATTTTGAGCGCATGATTGCCGAGGGTCATTTTCTCGAGTACGCCGAAGTGCACGGGCAGTATTACGGTACTTCACTCAGGTGGATCGAAGATGCTCTTCGGGAAGGAAAAGACGTCCTCCTGGACATCGATGTCCAAGGCAAAGACAAAGTAATCGAATCCGGCCTGGTTCAAAGGCTCGGAACGTCGATGACGACCGTCATGGTCCTACCGGGCAACATGGCCGATATCGAAGCGCGACTCAGGAAATCTGATCGCAACGACATCGAGGTACGGCTCGCAGCGGCTCAGGCCGAATGTGACCGGGCGGGTGAATACAGCCATCAGGTTATAAATCGGGAAGGGGCACTCAATTCGACCATCCAAGTCGTGTACGAGTCTTTCTATGGGTCACGCTGACCTCCGCCGGCCGTCTGCTTCTTGGATAAAGAAGTGGCGGCCGGCATTTTATTCGCTCATTTTTCTGCCCCTTTGAAAAACCGAGAAATTATGTATAATAAGCCCCACAAGCAATTTGCATGCCGAAAAGGGGAGTCCTGGATGGGCATCGGCAGGAATGCTTGAAGATTCAAATATGCGGGCGTAGTTCAGCTGGTTAGAACGCTTCCCTGTCACGGAAGAGGTCGTGGGTTCGAGTCCCATCGCTCGCGCAGAAAGAAAGGGCCGGTGCAATACTTATGCACCGGCCCTTTCTCGTTCCCGGTGCCATCCGGCAATCCTTCATCATTTTGTATGCTAAAATGACATCAAATTATTTTAAATTAAAATGTCAGAAAAATTCGATCTTAGGAAAATGGAGCATGACGCAGCTGCTGCTGTAGGAAAAGCAGTAAGGGAGGGAGGTCACAGGGTGGCACATGAGATAGGCGTGGCTCCGCAAAGGATCAAGAAGTTCTGGCATAACCTCGGTCCCGGACTTACGACCGGCGCTTCCGATGACGACCCTTCGGGAATTGCCACATATTCGCAGACGGGCGCACAGTACGGGCTCAGCTTCCTCTGGCTCTCGCTCTTCACATTTCCGCTCATGTCCATGGTTCAGCAGATGTGTGCCAAGATCGGAATAGTTACAGGTCAGGGACTTGCAGCAAATATTCGACGGTATTATCCACGAAGCCTCCTGTACGTCTGCACGATCCTGCTTCTTGCCGCAAATATCTTCAATATCGGAGCGAATCTCGGGGCCATGGCAAAGGCCTTCCAGCTTCTGCTCCCTTCGACTCCGTTTGGCCTCCTGGTCATATTCTTCGGAGTCACGAGTCTCGTGCTTCAGATATTCACGACATACGAGAAATATGCACGGTATCTTAAGTATCTGGCACTCATTCTCCTCTCGTATGTGATTACCGCCCTCTTCATCAACATCAACTGGGGCACGGTATTCGCAAACCTTGTAATTCCTCAAATGGAATTCACCAAGGACCAGATCCTGCTCGTATGTGCCATTCTTGGAACGACAATCTCCCCGTACCTGTTCTTCTGGCAGACGTCCCAGGAAGTTGAGGAAAAAATCCTGCATCACTCGGCCGCAGCGTCTGTTACGGTAAGTGAAGTGGATGTCATTCAGGAAGGAACGAAGACAGTCGTCGTCTCCGCCACGTCAAACGTCAGCGTCGTTGAGGTTGATTCGGCAAATCCGGCAAATGAAAATGCCTTCACCGAGACTCCTGAAGAGGTGGAAGGGGAAATGAGCAAGATGAAAGTCGATGTATGGAGCGGAATGCTTGTCTCGAATGTCGTGATGTTCTTCATTATTGTTACCTGCGCATTCACGCTCAATGCGAACGGCGTCACTAACATCGATGACGCAGCAGATGCCGCCCTCGCGCTCAGGCCTTTTGCGGGAGACTTCGCATTCCTCCTGTTCGCACTCGGCATCATCGGAACTGGAATGCTTGCCATTCCGGTCCTTGCCGGATCAGCCGCATACGCTGTATCTGAAAGCTTGGGCTGGAAGTTCGGCCTCTACCGAAAGCTCAAGGAGGCATATGCATTCTATGGCGTCATCGCGCTTGCGACTCTTGTCGGCGTAGGGCTCAATTTCATCGGACTCGACCCGATCAAGGCGCTTATTTACTCGGCGGTAGGGAATGGTCTCGTGGCGCCGGTGATCCTCTATCTCATCCTTGATATGAGCAATCGGGAGTCAGTCATGGGCAAGTACAAGAACGGCCCCTTGAGCAAAACGATCGGGTGGGTTACAGTGGTCCTCATGAGCATCTCTGCCATTGCTGCCATCGTCTCGATGTTCAGCTAGGCGCATCTTCATGAAAGGGATATGTCACTCAAGCCGTCCCGATTCGCCAATCAGTCCTAATTCTCAATACAAATCATGACAAAAGCATTCTGGAACAAGGAATACGCAAGCCCGAAGCATCTCCGGATGTCTGACGAGGCAGCATCCGATCTCGAGACATTCGAGCGGTGGGCTATTCGAAATGCAGAATGGTACCCGTTCCCGAAGAAGGGTCTCGCGCTCGATATCGGCTGCGGAAACGGACGAAACATACTTCAGCTCTGCGACTTATTCGGAATGAAGGGGAAAGGATTCGACATTTCAGGGGTTGCGGTTGAACAGGCCAAGAAGGCGGAAGAGCAGATAGAAAAGAGCCAGAGCAAGAAGCTCGACATCGAATGGTACGTTCAGTCCGTCAGCGAGCCTCTTCCAGCGGAAGACGAGTCAGTAGACGTCGTGATCGACATGATGACATCTCACTTCCTCAGGGATGCCGAGCGGGCAGAGTACGTAAAGGAGCTCGTACGAGTGATGAAGCCATACGGCTGGCTTTTCTTCAAGACGTTCGTTCTTGACGGTGACTTCCATGCAAAGCGGCTTATCGAGGAACATCCTGATACGGGCATCCAGGTTCATGACGAAAAGGGAAAGATCGTCAGCACAAGCAACCCTGAAAAGAATTCATACATACATCCCAAGATCGGCGTATATGAGCATGTATGGACCGAGGCCGAAATCCAGGACGTATTCGGAGAGCATTTCGTGATTCACAAGATGCTCAAGTCATACAAGCATATCCGGGACGGGAAGCCGTACAAGAGAAGGACGGTTTCGGTCTATATGGAAAAGAAGCGAGTGTAACAAAAAATCCCCGAAGAGGGGATTTTTTGCTGGTTTGAAAATTGTATCGCCCCGTCCTGATTCTTAGCCGAGCTTCTTGATCTCGAGATCCTTGAGAAATGCATCGAGCTCTGCACCCTTGATCTTCTTCAGTGCGCCCGGTTC
>DASWWM010000037.1:0-18461 GCA_036405975.1 Minisyncoccota bacterium
GGACCATACTCGCCCTTTTCGTCTTTAATCTGAGGCCGAAGCTCGGTCAATACCTTAACGATATCCGGAATAACATCGCCCGCCTTCTGAAGGACGACAGTGTCGCCGATCCGAACGTCGAGACGCTGAATCTCATCCTCGTTATGGAGCGTCGCCCGCGAAACCGTGCTTCCTGCAACCTCGACCGGCCGAAGGTGCGCAACCGGAGTAATGACTCCGGTTCTTCCAACCTGAAGTCGTATATCCTCGACGACCGTAGTCACCTGCTCCGCCGGAAACTTATACGCGATACCGAACCGTGGCGCCTTTCCAGTATAGCCAAGTGCCTGCTGGTATCGATGTTCATTTACCTTGACCACGAGGCCGTCTATCCAGTAGTCCTGCTTTTTCGACTTTTCCTTCCACTCATGCCACACGGCAATGACCGCATCGATGTCCTTGCAGTGCTTCGCGAACTGATTAACTTTGAAGCCGAGTTCCTTCAGTTTTTTCAGCTCATCGAACTGGTCAAACGGCTGGGCGCCGCCCTGGACAGACTGAGCCGCGGCGCCCTTTCCGTCAGCGGGCTTGTACTGCGGCATATCGTATATAAACGCATCGAGCTTTCTTGAAGCGGTGATTTTCGGATCAAGCTGCCGAATCGAACCCGCCGCAACGTTTCGCGGATTTGCATACAAAGGCAGACCGAGCTTCTCCTGCTCCGCATTCATCTTTTCAAAATTGGTTTTCGACATCCATACTTCTCCTTCGACAATGACCGAGACGGGCTCATTGAGAACAAGGGGCACCGACTGAATGGTCTTAACATTAACAGTGACATTCTCGCCGACCTTTCCATCGCCTCGCGTTGCAGCAGTGACCAACCGGCCATCGACGTACTCGAGCACGATCTTAAGGCCGTCGATCTTAAGTTCAACTGTATATGTCGGATTAGGCACAGCCTTCGTGCCGATCTCGCCGAATGCATCACGCACAAACCGCTTTACGCGCGCATCGAACTCGCGCACGTCTTCCTCTGTAAACGCATCGTTGTATGACCACTGTGGAACCTTATGCGGAACCTTTTCGAAGCCTTTGAGCGCGTGACCGGCAACGCGCTGCGTCGGTGAGTCGGCCGTGACGAGCGACGGGTGCTTTTCCTCGAGTTCCGAAAGCTCTCTCTTAAGCGAGTCGAGCGCCTCGGCCGAGATGTCTTCCTTGTCGAGCACATGGTAGTTGTACCGGTGCTTTTCGATGGATGCCCGAAGCTTCTCGACTCGAGCGAGTACGTCTTTCGGCACAGCAGAAAGCGCCCCGTCTGGAGCGCCTGTCTTTTCATTCACAGGCTTCTTCATGCCTAGAATAGTATCACAAAGAATGATTTCAAACCGAGCGTTCAGACCCTAGAGCTCAGCTGTATAGTTCAATACTATGGCTCGCTCCAAGACCCTCGGATTCGAGAGGTCGCAGGCTCCGTTGCTCGGAGTGCCTTCGCCTCCGAAGCCCGCACTTCCAGTAAAGGGAGCGTTGTATCCGCGCGAGTCTATGGTCGTGAGCTCTCGTACGGAATCCGGATCGCTCGAATCCCGGGTCTTCGTAACGGTAACGACAGCGCAAGCGGGGTCCTGGCCAAGGATTCCGGGCTGGGTGTAATCGATATGAAAGCGAGTCGTCGTAACCTGGACCTCCAGGCTCTCATCGACAGTAACCTTGTTGAATCCTCCGACATATCCGCTTCCTGACGGAACCTGACCGAAGCCGCACTTGATGTCCTGCTCCTCTGCACTCGTGGTAGAAGCTGCGAATGCCCCGACAAAGGTAGTGACGCCATCAGCAGTCTTTCTGTCCCAGTACAGGGCGCATTCAGCGCCGCTATCTGCCGCATAGAACGCTATCTGGGACTCTTTTCCGGTACTTGAGAATACTATCTGCTTGAGGACAATATTTCCGAGCGAGAAACCTATAGCAAGAAGCATGCTTGATATTATAAGAGCGACGAAGAGAGTGAATCCCCTTTCGGATCTCATCGCGCCTGCATGACTCTGGAAATTTTTCGCTTGCTGCATATGTTAGAAATTTTCAATCTGCCAGTTATTTATATTGTCTCGCAAGACGACCGTCCGCTTTCCGGAAGGAGTCGTCCATGTGACGCGCACAGTCACGGCGAGCTCACGATAGGTATATGTGCCGAGCTCGACGGCCTCGTCATCGATGGTATCGGGAGAAACCCTGTTAAAGACGACCTCCCGGGTGAAGATCGAGGGTTCAGTCGCTTCTCTCTGCCCGTATGGCACGTATCCGGAAGTATTCGCCGGATCAGCATACTTCAAAGGAGGGCATGTCGACGGACAGACAGTGTACATGTATCCGCCCGTAGTCCTTTCGAGATTGACCTTGACGCCTTCGTACCCCTGGTCATTTACAAGCCCTGGCTCATCTATGAGACCGGCGAGCCAGAACGCAGGCTCAGGAGGAGTGTCACTGAGAGCGTTGTTATCACGCTTATTTCGTATGACTTCTATGGCTTCCTGCGCAAGGTAATAGGCGGTAATCTGGTCGCGAGCAAAATATGAATTCTTGAGAGCCTGGGCAATGATAGACAGCGGACCGGTTAAGGCGATCGCGAGCACCGAAATGGCGATCATGGTCTCGATGATCGTGAAGCCCCTGCTTCGGGCTGTGCTATTGCCTGTTTTTGCTGTATTGATATTCATCTCTGTTTTAATTATACCCCGAGGTTGAGGATTCGCTGCGATACGAACGTTTGGAGCATGAAGTCCGATTCGCCGCCTCCGAGCCGGGCCGTTCCCGATATGAGCATGAAGACGCTCGGCTGCGTCTCGCCTCCGGGCGCTGGAGCGTTGACATAGAATCGGACCGAGGTGATATCCACATCAGGAGGAGTAAGCGTAACCGATACGGCATCTGAGATCCCTCCGTCGGCGCCACGAAGGCTCGACGTCTTTCTGATTGATCCGATGCCCGTAACGGGATCCTGCTCATATGAGTATTCCACTGCGGATGGCTGCTCTCCAAGCACCGATATGAATGCAACCCTGGTCTTGGCCTCGCTCGGGTCTCCGCATGCGTCCGATTCGGGATAATCCATGAAGTCGCCGTCCTCGACTGAAGTGTAGTCTCCCTCGCACTTGTAGAAATAGCCTGTCTTCATGTCTCGAACCATGCTGTCGATCGCGAAGTTCAGGTTGTTCACTACCGCATTGACTGCCTGGGCCTTGCGGTTTCCGCCAATGATGCTCAGTACGACGGAAACCGCAACCAGCATGAACACCGTGAAAATGGCAACCGATACGAGCATTTCCACAAGCGTGAATCCGCCTTCGCCCCTTTTCGCATTTCTTTTTCTTGCATTGAAATATGTAGTGAACATGACAGGTATTTTATGAGTTCTCGCAGAGGCCGCTTGACGAGTCGACTATGCGCGTCTGTCCGGTCGGCTCGACGATGACGACCTTGCAGTGTTTTCCGTCCCCTGTATCGATGACGATATACGCCCTCATGCCAGCCTTCTCTTCAATGCTGCCGCCTGTGCCGGCCCAAAGCGTCGGAACCGGATTCGGCCGCCTGAACACGACGTTGAGCTCGCTTACCGCAGAAAAAGCAGAAGGTCCGCATGGCTCGGTCGGAGCTCCGGAAGTCTCGAGGTTTCCGACGCAGATTGCTTTTATCCTATTGGTCCTCTGGTTCGAGAAGACATACTGCGCCCGCTCCTCCCCGATTCCGGCATCGAAGCCGGGATTGTCCGAGCTTGCGACATTGCTATAGACGAGGACTTCCTTCGGCCTCGCTATATTGACATACATGCCGGCCTCCTGGCTGAAGTCTCCGGACTCCGAGCTTCGCACGCTGATTCCATAGAGCTGTGCTTCCCTGACGGCGAGGGCGACTTCATAGGCCATATTTGTCAGAAGCGTGCTGCTGCTGAGGCGTGCCTGATCAAAAAGAGCGATGGAGCTGATGACGCCGAAGATGGCGATCACGATGATCATCTCCGCAAGTGTGAATCCTGCATTCTTCAGTTTTTTCAAATGTTTTTTCATAGGATGTACTCGAGCGGCTCGAATATAGTATATCCAAAAAAGAATGCGATAAGAAGCCCGGCAATGAGAAACGGCGCGAATGGGATTTCGCTTTTCATGGAAAGCGAAGGGAGCTGGATGCCAAAAAGGTTTCGAACAGCGCTTTTCACTTTTCTGAAGATTACCCGAACACCTTTTGTCTTATTTGCCGCATCCGCGATTTTTCCAGCAGCAAGGAGAAGGACCGAGACAGCAGCACCGATCCAGAATCCAAAGATGATCGCGCTCGCTCCAGCCGAGAGGCCGAGGAACCACCCTATGCCGAGCGCGAGCTTCGCATCCCCCAGACCCATCCATCTGCCATCAGAGACGAGCCATAGGATGTAGAACGGGAAAGCCAGGATGATTCCGGAAGACAGAGTGAGGAGTGTCGGAACAAAATACGTCACATTTCCCTGCGGCGTGAATCCAACGAAGAGCGTAAGGAATGACAGAGCAGCAAATGAGTACGAGAACAAGTCTGGAATGATCTTATGCCGCATGTCGTATACCACGATCAGCACGAGAAGGGCCATGATGGCGCAGGTATAGAATGTCTGAATGATGAACTGTTCAGGCACGACGAGCGCAGCGGGTGCGAAAGTCCAATACGTGGCAAGAAAGAGGAATCCGGTGAGCAGCTCAACTGCAGGATACTGAAAAGAGACTTCGCTTTTGCATGTCCTGCACTTTCCCCTGAACGCCAGGTAGCTCAGTACCGGAACGAGGTCGATCGGACCAAGGTGCCGTTTGCATGAGAAGCACTGGGATCGCCCCATGATCCCCTTCCCCGTATTGTATCGAAACAGGACAACGTTCAAGAAGCTGCCGATGATTGAGCCGAGTCCGAAAAAGAAGATTCCGAGTACGAGATTCACGTCTATATCATATCCCAGTTTGCACACGCTGAAAACGAAGCAGCTGTGTATGCAAACACCATGCGCATATGCCAAATACAAAACCCGCCTTGCGAGCGGGTTTTGAGATTGAGACCGAAAAATTCAGCTGGTGCTGATTACGGGCACATAACTGTCGCAGAGACGCTTGTCACTGACGCAGTTGAAGTTGACTTTCCAGTGCTGTCTACACAGTAGTTGTTTCCTCCTGCTGTAGCCGCAACAGCCCATGCAGTTGTAGATGCGTAGCAAGTTACTGAAGTCGCACCCTTTGAGTTAACCCCAGAGAGAAGCGAAGCAAGACCATTTGAAGATGTGAAGAGGTCTGCCGTTGTACAGTTACCAGCTGTAGCCGTGTATCTGTTACCGTTTGTGCTGTAGTAAAGCTCAGCCTGCGCTCGCATGTTAGAGAGCTCGTTCTGAACTGCAGCTGCAGTTCCTCGTGATCGAGCTGTTGTAAGAGAAGCGAGAACTACTGATGAGAGGATACCGATGATGGCGATAACCACCAAGAGTTCGATAAGTGTGAAACCTCGAGATTTCATAATTGAATTGATGTAAATTGAATGTTTGTTAATTTTTCCAAAAATTCGCGAAATCGCGACTTTGTATTTTTGACCCGTCGAAGAATCAAAACGTAATTTCATTATATCAAGTCAAATCTTAGTAAAGTACCCTTTGCCTGTGGATATGTAAGGGGAAACGGCGGGCCTTTGATCAAAGGCCCGCCGTTTTTTGCCCTATCAGGAGTCGAGACTGATACGATTAGATTCCCGAAGAGATGTTGTAGATAGGGATGAGAACCGATGCAAGAAGGAATCCTACTCCGAGACCGAGGAGGACGATCATGACCGGCTCGATGAGGTCCACAAGCGTGTCCACGGCATTCATTACCTCACGCTGGTAGAACTTGGCAAGGGTCTTGAGGATATTTCCGAGCTCTCCTGTCTCCTCTCCCACTCGCACCATCTGCACCATGATTCCAGGCATTTCAGGATACTTGCCGATCGCATCTGACAGTGCGCTACCGGTCTTAACGGCATCAAGCGTCGTATGCATGATGTCCTCGTACACCTTGTTGTCTACGACATTTGCCGTAAGCTCAAGGGCTTTTACCATCGGAATGCCGCTGGCAAGCATGGTATTGAGGTTATCGGCGATACGGGAAAGATACAGCTTTCGGTACAGGCTTCCGATATACGGGATGTCGAGTCGGACCCGGGAAGATGCGACCTTTCCTGCATCCGTCTTCAGGAATCTGTATACGAAGAACGCTCCGACGACGAGCAAGGCGATGATGAATGGGCCGAAGTTCACGAGCACATTGCTGAGCCCGATTACAAACTTCGTGTATACGGGAACCTCCTGCCCTGAGTCGACGATGATCGAGCTGATCTTCGGAATGACGACCGTGAGCATGAGGGACATTACGGCGACGAATGTGAAGATTACGAATGCCGGATAGATGAGGGCATTCTTCACCTTTGCATTCACTTCATATGTTCGGTCGAGGTAGTCGGCAAGGAATGCGAAAGTCTCATCGAGCTTTCCTGACTCCTCTCCCGCCTTCACCATGTTTACATAAAAAGAAGAAAAGACCTTGGGATGCTTCGAGAGCGCCAGTGAGATGCTTGACCCTCCCTGGATATCCTCGGAGATCTCGAAGAGATTGTTTCGAAGCGTCTTGCTCTCTGCCTCAGCGGCAAGGAGCTTGAAGATTCGGAGCGCGGATACCTGTGCGGTAAAGAGCGTCGCCATCTGCCGCGAGAGGATCACGACATCCTTGTTCTTCACTCCGCTGAAGAGCGTGATCTCCTTTCCGAGAAGTCCGGCAGCCTCGTCCGCTGGCTTGATAGTCGTAATGACAAAACCCCTTCTCTGGAGGGAGCTGATGGCAATATCTATATTGACCGCGTCGATGGATCCTTCGGTCGGAGCACCGGCCTGATTTATTGCTTTGTATTTGAATAGCATGGTTTTGTCTTGTAGCTGCTGTTAATGCCCGCCTCCCGTTTTCCTGTCTCGCTAGATAAGCCGTTCGAGAATCTGAGGATTGAGTGAGTGCTGGTATGCGCTCTCGATCGTGATCTCCCCCCTTCTGACAAGGTCAGCGAGGCATCGGTTGAGGTCGATCATTCCTTCCTGGGATCCAGTCTCGATGACGGTATTGATCTCATGGCTTCGCTTCTCTCGGATGAGGTTGGCGACCGCGGCATTCGATACGAGGAGCTCATATGCGGGAATCATTCCGCCTGAAATTCGAGGAATGAGTCTTTGTGAGAAGATTCCCGTGAGCGATGCGGCGAGCTGCACTCGGATCTGATCCTGCTGTCCTGGCGGGAATGTATCGATGATTCGGTCGATCGTCTGGGCCGCATTGTTCGTATGAAGCGTAGAGAAAACCATATGGCCCGTCTCGGCTGCAGTAACCGCCGCAGCCATCGTCTCATGGCCTCGCATTTCTCCGAGAAGGATGACGTTCACGTCCTGTCGAAGAACCGAGATGAGGGCCTGCTCGAAGCTGTCCGTGTCCACGCCGACCTCTCGCTGGTCGATGACCGACTTCTTCTGGTCGTATACGTACTCCACAGGATCTTCGATGGTGATGATGTGCTCGGCCCGCTCCTGGTTGATCATCTCGATCATCGAAGCGAGAGTCGTCGACTTACCCTGCCCTACCGGTCCCACCACAAGGAAGAAGCCCTGCTTTTTTCGAGCGAACGTTTCAAGCATCGGAGGAAGTCCAAGCTCAACTAGAGACTTGATCTGCTTTGGAATGAGTCGGAGAGCGACGCTGTAATTCCCCTGCTGCACATATGCATTGCCTCGGAACCTGACGCCTTCTGCAAACATGTATGAAAAATCGGCCTCTTTCCTTTCAACGAACTTCTGCTCCTTTTCCTTTCCGAGCATGACGTCGAGCATTCCGACAATGGCTTCATGAGTAAGAACTTCCTTCTTGAGCAAAGGAAGAAGCGATCCGTTCGTACGGATCATCGGATGTCGCCCTTCTGAAAGGTGCAAGTCTGATGCGCCTTCCCGTACCACGATTGAAAGCAAGTCTGCGAGTTCGTCTTTGTGATTCATTTTATGATTTCTTTTTGTTACCGAGCATTCTGAGAACTTCCGTCACGACTTCGGAAGGGATGGTTGTCGCCTTTACGATATACCCGTCGATACCAAGTCTTTTTGCCTTTTCGATGTCCGATGACTGGCCTTGGTTGCTGAGGATCAGAACCACGGCATCATTTGCGAGATTCTTGTCCCGAATGTTTTGAAGCGCTTCGAGTCCGTCCATGACCGGCATCACGATGTCGAGGACGATGGCGTCGGGAACCAGTCCTCCTTCGAGTTTCTTAAGCGCCTCGGATCCGTCGCTCGCGGTAGATACGTCGAACTTTTCCTTCTGGAACTTGATCGAGTACATGTTGAGCAGGAACTTGTCGTCATCGACTATGAGTATTTTGTATGGGATATCTCCGTTCATGGTTTTATTTTAAGTATACCAATTGTAATAGCCATGCCTGCCAAAGTTTTACACAGTGCTCACCTCTTCGAATGGGATCTTCTTTCCGAGAGCCTTTGAGATGGCATCCTCCTTGAGCGTCGTGAAGCCCTTCTTTCTGAGAACATCGTAGATGGCTGGCTCTGTCGGATCCTTGAGGATGGCTCGCTCCAGCTCCTTGTCCATCTCGAATACCTCGAACACCGCCTGTCGTCCTTTGGTTCCCTTCGGACAGTCTGGTGTCGGGGCAATCTCGTACACCTGTTCGATCGGAGGAAGCTCGGACTTGTACTGTTCAGGAAGATCCTCGAACTCCTTCTCGATCATGACCTTGATGCTGTCCTCGACCGGCACCGCCTTTACCGCAGGCTCATATGCCTTTCCGACAAGCCGCTGTGCCATTCCAAGAACGAGGGTTGGCGCGATAAGGAACGGATCGACGCCCATATCGATGAGTCGAGGGACGATACCGATAGAGCTGTTGGTGTGAATCGTTGAAAATACCAAGTGACCCGTAAGGGCGGCCTGAATGGCAAGCTGTGCCGTTTCCTTGTCTCGGATCTCTCCCACCATGATCACGTCAGGGTCCTGTCGGAGAGTCGTTCGAAGTCCGGATGCAAACGTATAACCGATCTCGGGTCGGACCTGCGACTGGCTGATTCCCTCGATGTTGTATTCCACCGGATCCTCAAGCGAAAGAACGTTCTGCGTTTCCCTGTCGAGTGCCGTAAGCATCGAGTAAAGAGTCGTCGTTTTTCCGGAACCTGTCGGACCGGAAATGAGAATGAGTCCGTATGGCTTGTTGATCGCCTTTCGGATCATTTCGTAATGACGAGGAGTGAATCCAAGATCCTCGATCTTCTGGACGCCCTTCTGCTGGTCGAGGATTCGCATTACCACCTTCTCTCCGAAATATGTCGGGAATGTAGAGACTCGGAAGTCGATCTTTCGGCTGTCGATACGCGCAGAGAATCGTCCGTCCTGAGGCTTTCGCTTCTCGTCGAGCTTCATATTGCAAAGCACCTTGATTCGGGCAACGACGGCATCGAGAACCTTGATCGGGAGAACGAGGCTGGTATTGAGAACGCCATCCACTCGGAATCGGATCCGCACTTTGTCCCGAAGCGGCTCAACGTGAATGTCGGATGCTTCTCCTTCGATGGCATATCGAAGCATCGTAGCAACGATCTTCGTCACCGGTGCATCCTCGACGATGTTCACCTTTCCATCAGAGCCTTTGCTTATGGTATCGTCCGCAGTTACCTCGACTTTGGCACCCGCGAATTCGCTCTCGAGATCGCCAAGGGCCTTGCTCACCTCTCCGGTAAGCCCTTTGTACGAGTCGAATACCTTCTGGAAATCATCCTCTGATACGATATAGATCTTGAACGGCATGTTCAGCTTCGCAGAGATGAAGTTCAATGCATCTCGCGCCTCGATATTGTCAGGGTCAACGACTCCGACTTCGAGTGCGCCATCCTTCACGTCGATCGGGATGATCTTGTAATGAAGGGCTGATTCTTCGGGAATGAACTTGAGGATTTCGAATGGGACCTCCTTGTCTCCGACAGACTTGCTTGGAATATGCAAAAGCTCGCTCTTTGCCTGAGCGATGGCGGCGGCAGTTATGCCCCGCTCCCTGAGTATCTCCTCGACTGGCCGTCCGCTCTCAGACGCCTCCGCCTGGATGAAGCCCATATCGTCTTGCGAGATGATGTTTTGTTTTACAAGGACGCTTAGAAAATTCATGATGGGTTATCGCGCTGACCGAGTCGTGGTAGTCGCACTTCGCGTAGTTGTGGCAGAAGTGGTTGAAGAAGTCATGACGAATGCCGAGCCGGAGACATTTCCGATGGCTTCGGATACCGTAGTCGGAGCTCCGGCTCGGCCAGCATCGTCGAGAGGGGCGAACGGATTGGGTCGTCCGACAGGCTGCGGCTGAATCTCCTGGCTGAAGTCCTGAAGGCCTGCATATACCTCATCGGCAAAGATGCTGAGATTGAACTTTATGTTCTGAATGGCAAGAAGCTGCGTGACGAATTCCCTTCCAGGACCATCGAGCGTATTCGTAGTCACTCCCGTAGCCTGTGCGGTTTGGCCGGCAACAACTCGTGCCACTCCGCCCTCAGGCGTATCGCTTTTGTTCGTATACACGTATACCCCGTACCCTATTCCGGCAAGGAGGACGATTATGAGAATGAGGATGAATTTCTTGTTCATGATTGTTTTATTTTAGCCAGTATGTCTGAAGCGTAAGCGTGAAATCGTATCGACCGTCTCGAGTCGCTGAGAAAGAGAGAGCTGTAACATCGACCAATCGGAGGCTTGCCTCAAGATCCTTCATGAAGGCAAGGAAGGTGTCATACGCCGATGTGACAGAGAATGTAAGCGCGATCGAGCCATGCTTCTTTGAGTCTGGACCTACGGCAGTAGTTCCGGTTCGGGCAGTAAGCTCGGTGATCTTGGTGTTTCGGATTCTCATGCCGTACTTGCTCGCGATATTGTCGATATCGATAATGAGCCCCACGTTTTCAACGCTGTCCGGAAGCATCTTGTTAAGGCGGTCAATGTCAGCTTCCTTGATCTTGTTTCGATCGGAAAGAAGCCGTTCTCGCTCAGCTCGAAGAGCATTTGCCTTTTTGTTCGCATCCACCACCTCCTGCTGCTCAGCCCTCTTTTCCTGCATCTTCTGATACTGAGGGTTCGTAAAGAGCACGAATCCGGCGATTGCCGCTGCTATGAAAATAAATGGAAAGAGGAATTTCATGATTAGTTCGTTGGATTCGTAATGTCTCCGCTGTTAAGCTCCAGGAGGCTTGTCTCAGGCGCGCCGACAGACGTCTGTTCAGACGCCGGCGCGCCTGTCTGCTGAAACCCATTTACCTGGTTTTGAACCTGTCCGACCGCTGGCTGCGTACCCGCAGTTCCACCCGAAAGGCCGTACTCCTCCCTCTTGAGCTTATAGTAATCGACCAAGAACGGGTCGACTCCTGTCGTAAAGCTGAAGCCTACATTTCCTTGCTGATCAAGATTCAAGTCGCCGAAGATAGGGCTTCGGAATACGTTCTTGAGTGCAGGGTCAGTGAATGCTTTTGCCTGGAGGGCAACCGTATCATACCCCGTCGCAGTTCCTCTCATAGAAAGGGTGATCTTGTCGTCAGCCGAGGAGTAGTTGAAATCGGTGAATCGGACGTTTCGAAGGGTGGTATTGCTGAGGATCTGGAAAACCGTAGATACTCCCTTGTGCTGCTTAAGGAGCGTATTTGCCGCATTGATTCGGTCATTGAGACGCGTGATCTCCTTGATGGTATTCGGATCGAAGGCGTTCTTATTGATGAGAAGCTGTTCGTTCCCGTTCTTTATGTTCTGCTCGATGATCCGGCCGTAAATGATGACGCCTCCCGCTGATGCGGCGCTGGCCATGAAAATGATAAAAGAGATAAGGAAGAAGATGCTCGCCGAAGATGTTCGATGAGGGGCATCGACATTGAGAGGCTGCTTTGGGATAAATGAAGTTTGGAATTTGGTCTCCATGTACGTATATATTCCCTGTCAGTATATCACTCAACCGAAACAAACATCAATGCAACGTATACACACCGAAATGCCCGGCAATTAGCTGAGCTCCTGAAGCTTTCGAAGAGCCAGACCGAGAGCCGCTGAGAATTCCAAGCCGGTAACCTTAAGCACGTCTTCAAGGAATGCGGGCGCTTCGACTTTGAGGAATGGATCGCCGACAACCACTTCCGTCTGGAAATTCGCCCGGGCAAGCTCGAATACGCCCTTCATGGCAACACCCCCTCCCGTAAGGATCACCCTTCCGACCGCCTTATTGAATCGTCGCTGGTAGTTGATGATGACGCTATTCGCTTCCGAAAAGATATAGTCCATTGTCAGCGAGATGATCTCGTACACATTCTTCTCCTCTGCAGGCGAGCTCGTTCCGAGATTTCGCTTGATATGTTCCGCCCGATCAAATGTCACATTGAGCCCTTTCGAGATGCTCATGGTGATTTCCTGAGAACCTTTATTGATGATATGCGAATACTTGACCACCCCCTTCTCAAGTATGTACACCTTTGTCGAAGATGCACCCATATCGAAAATCATAACAGGGAGTGTCTCCCCTGACAGAAGCGCACGCGTCGAGCTGAACATTTCGATTTCGAAAAATGAAGTATTCAACCCTGCACCTTTCACGATGTTCGTGTACGTGCTGAGCACATCGTTGTGAATGGAGACGACGAGCACCTGGGTCTTTTGCGTCGCCTGTTGCACTGCATTGTTCTCCTCGTCCACGCTTTCGACGAAATCGAGCTCATTTGAGCCCGTCGGAACGATCCACCAGTCCATGGTCACTTCGCTGATGGGGACCGGAATGTATTTTCGAGCTTCAAGAGGAATCATTTCCTGCAGCTGCTTCGGCTCAGCATGCGGAAGCTCAATGAGCGATACGAGGCTCGACTTGAATGGAATGGAGACTCCGGCAGAAACGCTTGTGACATTGGCTTCCCTGAGAACGTCCTTTATGGCCTCGGCGAGCTTGTCAGCCGGAAGGTTTGTTACCTGTCCTACCGCAAGGCCCGCATACGGACCAAGTGCAAGCTCGCCATACGTCTCGAGAACCGCCCTCCCCTTTTTCTTTCGCAATTGAACAACCTTCACGGATGAAGACCCAATATCAACGCCGATGACGCTCTCATCCTGCGGCTTGAACAAATTTTGAAGAAAACTTGACATGTGGTGCGTAGACTCTACTTGTCATTAGTATATATCAGTATCTTCACAATGAGAACATCGCAAAGTCCATATACCATGTGTATTAAAGTTGTTCGAACATTCGCATCACACACAATGAGTGCGGTTATCCGACTGATAAGCGCGATCGAACTGATCGGCGAAGCATTGTTCCCGAAAAGGCATGCCGGAAAGTTCAACAAGCCTCATCGAGGGCCGAATGCCCAACCTCAGCGAACAGAGACATCCATTCGGATCGGTCTTGTACGCCACGAAAACGCCAAGACGCTCGAATGCCTCATGCAGATGAACAAAAGACGACTGAGCGCACCGTTCGAAGATGCGCCTCCTGCCCTATTCGCATACAGAAATGATTTCATGAAGGCATTTCTCTGGCAGATTAAATACTATGCGCATGAAGAATTCATAAAGCACGCCGCAGACATATGGAGCGACGAGCTCATTGCCATTCTTACCGAGAAGCACGACAGTTCACTTGAAAAACAAAAAGCCCTGATCATCCATCCTCCCTCGTCAGGATACGCACTCGGCACAAAAGCCTTCGACCAGATGAGCCTGCTGGCCGAGAAGATGATCACGGCAACAGCTTTGGGAAATTTCTGCGAATACGCCAGGCATGCCGTCGAGCATTCAAAACGGGACGACGGCATGATTCCCCAACATAAAGGCTCCCGCAGAGAACGCCTCGACTGGGCTGCCCGTAAGTTCAGGCTTTCGGAGGCATTTGTCCAAAACCTGGACCGGGCCGGCACGGCGGTCGGATGCGAAAACGTACATATTATATGCATAGACGACGTGACCACGACTGGAGCAACCCTTTCGGCCATACGCCAGCTCATACAAGACGAACTCCGACCAGTACGCCTGATCCTTTCCGCTTTTGCACATTAAGGTCAAATTTGATATCGTGAGTCGGTACTGGCTGCTGCCGGTACAAATGGAGACGTGTCAGAGTGGTCTATCGTGCCTCTTTGCTAAAGAGGTGTGCCCCTTAAAAGGCACCGAGGGTTCGAATCCCTCCGTCTCCGCCAAGAGAACTAAGTATCGGAGTGACCCGAGTACCTATCAAAACCCCTCTCATTTTTGAGAGGGGTTTTGATATCAAGAAAAATGTTAAAATCTAAACATGTTTATTCTGTTGACTAAATTTTTATATCCGATTGATAAGAAAATTCATCTCTCTAAACACTTTGGATTCTATTTTGATAATCCAAGAACAAAAGAAGAAATTGAAGCCGTAAGATCTGTTATCAAGCGAGGGTGGGATTTGAGTGAGATTAACAATGGTTTTGGGTACCAAAGATTTCCAATGAAAAAAGAGGCCCCTGACCAAGATGTAGTAACCTGCGAGAGGATCATAGAAGATTTTTGTAGAACACATTTCTCTAAAAAAGAAACTGAACAGATTCTCTCTGAAGTCGAGGGTAACCCTGATAAGATAATTGATTTTTATGCAAAATATTGGGTAATTGTTCACTACGACAATAAGGAGATGCAGACTGAACTTTCGGGGCTTAAAAAGCAGCATCAAGAGAATAAAAAGAAAGGAGTAAGAGCATTGGTAATGGTTGACGATGATCACATTTTCGAGAAACGAAACAACCAAATAATAAATTATTCATATCTACTTTCTTTATTGTCTGGAAAGGAGGAATACTTTGGATGGAATTTTCTTATGACTGAGTCACGGGATGAAGTCAGAGAGCAACTCCCGAATACGCCAGTAATGCTCTGCATTATGCATCAAATGATTGGTGTAAAAAGTCGTAGCAATGATTCATCCGCACGAGAATTTAATTTCGTCAGGTTTCTTGAGTCTGCAAAACCTTATATTGAACTGATTGACCAGGGTCTAAAAAGTAAAAAACTGAATGAGGAATCATTATTGTATATAGGGGATACATTAGCTTCAGCAAAACCTCACGGTAATAGATTCTCGTCACTGGTTAGACTTGTTGGAATTATAGAAATGCTTGTGACCCACCAACCGGACTTTAGTCGTTTTAACGTTGATGAATCAATTACTAAACAATTTGTCTTAAAAACATCAGTGCTGTCATATATGGGTGACAAAAAGCTTTCTTTGGAAGAAATTAAAAAAGATCTAAAGGAGATCTATAGCCAAAGGTCAAACATAGTACACGGAAATTTTATGGAGGTAGAGAAGTTTCTCAAAAAACTAAAGAAAGAAGACCGCTATTTTGACGACCTAATTTCAAATGCATATAAATTTGCCAGAATATGTTTGGTAAAACATATTGAAGATCCTGAATTTGTACACTTCTTAAAAGAATCTTAATCAATTAATGTAAGTTGCTTATCTTTATACATGATCCTGCTTCTTAAGTTTGCCAACAACTCTCGCTTCTCGACAGTTGATCCTTCTTTCAATATGTACTTGGCATAATTACGGATATCCGTCTCTGGATCCGTCTTTATCTTTTCTTTAGCTCCTAAAACTGACCTTTGGAAGATATTGAATCGTGCAATCTCGTCCTCCAGCTTTTTTCGCATACCAAGCTCGTTTATGTTCACCTTATCCAATATCTTTAGCAGTTCCAGAATCAGGTCTTCTTCTCGCATATACATATTCTTGCAGTTTCGATCTCTTGCTCTCGAGCAGGAATAGTAGATGTATCTGTTGGCACCGCCATCCTTAAGCTGTTTCCATTTCTCTTCGGCGGATATTCCTGACTGGCAGTATCCGCAAGTGAAGAGCTTCGTGAAGGCGAACTCTTTTGTCTCTCGAACAATCTGGTCACGCTTCAGCTGTGCTTTCGCTTTTTCAAATAGCTCCTGCGTGATAAGAGGCGTATGCTTTCCTTGATACCAGTTTCCGCTATTCCTTGGTCTCTCGAACACTCCGTAATAAAAAGGATTCTCAAGTATTCGGTACACACCAGAGAGTGTGAGTGGCTTGTTGCCTCGCGTATAGAAATTCAACTCAAACCTCAGCCAGTTGTATACCTTTCGTCCTGACCATTGCTCGTATGCGACCTTCTCGAACATCTTCTTAACTGTCGGTGCTCGCAGTGGGTCTATGATCACCTGACACTTCTTATCCATCAGACCCTGTGTCATGTATCCAAGCGGTGGTGTTCCTGACCACAATCCCATCTCGGCTCTCGTCCGCAGACCTCGCTTCACGTTGATGCCTCGGTTGTCGTTCTCGAGCTTTGCCTGACTTCCAAGGATCATTAGGAGAAACTTCTCATTTGGATTGTTGCCGAACTTCTGACCGAAGGTGCGTATTTCCTGCAACTTTCCCGAGTCCATCAGGTCTACGATCCGTCCAAGGTCACCTGCATTTCTTGAAATACGGTCTGGTGCCCATGTGAGGATGCCGTTGTATTTGCCAGCTCTGATTTCTTCGACTATTTCATTGAACACTGGTCGTTGCCCCGTCTCCTTGGCGGAGTGTGACTCTCGCTTCATCTCCACGATCTCCAAGCACTCACGATCAGCCAACTGGAGCATCTCCTTGATCTGACTCTCTATAGAAAGCACTTGGCGCTCCTCCGATTCCGTCGACTTTCTCGCATAAAGGCAGTATTTCACCTTTACGGGGACTTGCTCTTGTACCGTTGTCCCGTACGGCATTGATATTGCGTTATTCATACAACCCAATGAATGACGCAATCCTCCCGAAGAGTCCAGAGCGTCCCAAGTAGGTTGAAAAATGGTAAAATGCATTTATCACGTGTCAACACAGCCCTCACATTGCTCATGGTTTGAAAACGCACACAGAACGCTTCGCACAGCGGATGGTAAAGATGTACCTATTATAAATTTTAACCACCAGCAGGATGAAGCAATTCTGACAGAGTGGGCGCTCCATTTAAGAAGACACTATTCCTCAGACGCAGACCTAGAAGCCGCCTCAACATCTATGGGGATGTCTCGCTCTGATTATCTTCGTGATATTAAATTCCCAAACAACACACCTCCCGGACCAAGTATTCGATCAGGAGACTTCTCTGAGATTTTGGTAGCTGATTATATTCAGTTTCTTCTGAACTATGACGTTCCACGTACTCGCTACGACAGAAAAGCTACACCAAATAGCAGTACGCAAGGAACAGACATTCTTGCCTTTAAATTTTCAGCAGAAAACATCCCTGCCAATGATGAATTAATCACTTGCGAGATAAAGGGCTCTTTACGTACTGCTTCTAACTCATTACAAGATGCAATCGATGATTCTAAAAAGGACTTTGAAACAAGACTTCCTATAGCATTGAATGCCACACTCCAAAGACTCAAAGATAGAGGAGAAACGGAATCTATACGTACCGTCGAAAGATTCATGAACAAGACTAGTAATCCCTACAAACAAATAACAGGAGCTTTTCTTGTGTGCTCTAACGGTCCTTGGGCTGACGAAATGGTCACGGAGTCAGATTCTTCAGGTCACCCAAGCCTTAACACTTTCTTCATGGTATTTACCGGTGTTGATCTGATGGATCTTGCTAATACACTTTACGAAAAAGCCTATGCTA
Source organism: Minisyncoccota bacterium (assembly GCA_036405975.1). Lineage (GTDB taxonomy): Bacteria > Patescibacteriota > Minisyncoccia > Phycocordibacterales > CAIZLB01 > VEQN01. Next base: position 17,717 of record DASWWM010000037.1, read on the forward strand.
CAGCCTAGTTCTACAAATAAAACATTCCATGCTCGTACGAGAGCAAAAGCAAAAATGTATGAATATGCAGTTCCTTTGGATCAGCATATCAATACAGGCGATATCGCTCTTAGTGACATGCTGGATCTAACGATTGGAATGCTGGGCGACCTAACAGCGGGTACTTTTAATAATCTGGAGGAAGAAAAATATCGCTTACTTTTTTCTGCTCAATACTTCAATTCAATACTTGAAGCAGAGGTGATTTCACATAGCCAGAGATTACTGCAACTACTTTCTTCATCAGCGTACTATCTGGCTGGATATCCCGGAAGTTCACAAGTCCTATTGAAAGGCATTACGAATGGAGACATAGGGCAACTAACTTTGATGGAGCAGTTTCTCTTTGCAGTTCTTAAACGCATCCCTTTTCTGAACACTCCTCAAGGAAGTTCGTTTTATGAAAGTATCACCAACCTAACTAATGCATGGAATAGTTTTCTACAAGGAAGTAGTTCTTATGAAGAATTGGATGAACTGAGCTCGATATTACGATCATATATATATCTTCATGGTACAGATAAGGACCTTCTTTTAATTGATGTTATTCGAACTTTGATACTTAAAAGATTTAAAGTATCAGCCCGCTCAGTTCTTTCTGAGAACTCAGACATTGGAATGGAGTTATGGGAGCCATATTTTACAAAACCTAATCACGTTGATGAGTTTTGGCCATCTCAAGTAAAGCTTGCTGAATATGGTGTTT
>DASWWM010000038.1:0-12645 GCA_036405975.1 Minisyncoccota bacterium
AAATAAGACCGATATGTTCGTTCTCATTACCGACCATGGACGATTGTTCCCTGAAGGCCTGATCAAGTCATTGCCCCTGATAGCGGGCCTTCGAGTGATGGGGAAAGATATTTGGCATTCGGTACCGAAGAAGTATATGAAAAGATTCGGAATTGAACTTGCTCTCAACTTCTTTGCCAAAAAGGCCGGAGCGCGAGTTGAGGCAAGGATGTTCAAGGGCCTGACGCAGGTCGTAAAGGAAAAGAAGAGAGGGTTGGTCTGGGGCTTGTATCAGAGAATGTTCATGATACGGGACCTGATTGTCGCATGGGTCAGGCTGCATATTGGGTACAATGCTGGGCAATTCATAAGAAAATTTAAGGGTGAATGAAGGGGAGATTCGGTCCTTACAGGACCAGTACAGGTTTCCGATTCCTTCCAAGCTCGCCCTGCTCGCTTTTCAGGAATAACGGAGAACCTTTTCGAATCTCCCGCGCGAAGCATGCAGATGCTTCGCTCATCTCCCAAAACACAAAAGCACCCCGAAGGGTGCTTTTGCAATATGTGGAGATGGGGAGATTCGAACTCCCGTGCATGCAAGGTTCTGCAATGAGTCTACGCAATGTAGCAAGCTTTTCGCATGCCGAGGCCTTCGGAGATCTAAATGGGATCCGGAGGCAGTCATGCTTTAGGCGTCCTGACTTGAAAGCGGGCGAAACATCAGGAAGCCGATCTTCTATGGTTTCGGAGAATGAGTGAAGAGGCTCATCAGCCTATTTCGCGGGTATATCACCCCGGCATCTCCAGCGAACAAGGAGAAGCGGAATGCCGCTAGGGGAGCGTAACTAAAGTTAGGCTCGGACCGTAGCGAAGGCGAAATCGTTTACTCCAAAGAATGGAGAAGCGACTGCTTTACGTGCATTAGCACTTAGGATTTCCCGTAAGTTTAACGAGGTTATGGGAAACTCGATTGCGCACAAGGCAGAGGGCTTGCATGTCGATGCCTGTCACCCCCGTATTTTGTGTTGGATTGTTAAGGTCCGGATGCCCGTCGCCGTAAACGGCAACAGGGCAGGAAGCCTGGTTTGGACTGTATTTAGCAATCCGCACCGCACCCATTTCCTGCCTGCTGCACGTACTATATGACGCTGGGTCGAGCAAGATATTACCATGAAAAGACTACCTTTTCATCTCCCTTCGAATCTCCCTCGCGGTCTCTCTTTTCTTGATGCTTTCCCGTTTGTCGTGCAGCTTCTTTCCTTTTGCGACCGCTATCTCGACTTTCACCCTGCCGGCACTGTTATAGAGCGAGATGGGAATGATGGTCTGTCCTTTGCCAGCCTCGATATGGCTAAGCTTTGAAATTTCTTTCTTATGGAGAAGAAGCTTTCGCGGGCGATTCTGGTCATACCCTTTAGGGGTATTGAGCTGCTGGAAAGGGGAGATGCGGGCATTGGCAAGAAATGCCTCGCCGCCTTTGATTTGCACATATGCTCCTTCGAGAGAGCCGCTGCCTTCTTTTACTGACTTCACTTCATGTCCAAAAAGCTCGATTCCTGCCTCAAGCGTTTCCTGTACTTCATAGCTGAAGAACGCTTTCTTATTATGGATGAAGGTCGTCTTGTGCTTCATGTCTTATGTATATATCAGTATATCAAATTGGGCAAAGGCCGTGACGCGGCACTTGCTCGTTGGCCGGTAGCCATTTTAAGCGATCGCGTCACGGCAGGCATTAAAAAGAAAACCACCTCCGAGGAAGTGGTTGTGTGAAATGTGCACCGAAGTGCGGTTGCCCTGTTGGGGCGGGGTAGGCTTGCCAGCGTCCTGGCTTGCCCGAAAGAACTATATAAAGAACAAAGTTGGTTGTCCTGCCAGCCGCCGCGCTTGGCGCACGGCTGGCAGGATTTTTTGCGATCCAGCAACCAACAACAGTGAGGATCGTGGCACGAAAGTCTTAGCTGAGGAAGCTGCAACATCGTGTGCCGGCTGATACGCGGGGGTATCACCAGACGATTTAAATAATAACCTATTCTGAGTCTATTGTCAATACAATGGCTTTTTTCGTGTGCTATACTGAATTCCATATGAGCACCGAAGACAAAAACAAGCAAAATAAGCCTACAAATAAGGTTTCTGAAGAATCGAAGCCTGGCCAAGACAAGTCATCCCCGTTGAATCTGAAGGCCGGCGGTCCAAAGCGAAGCGACCGGAGCACGTTCACAAATAACATCATCGGTTCGGTCCTGGTATTCATGGCCATAGTGGCTTTGTATACGTATACGGCTGGTCCCAGCGAGGAGATCCAGAAGGTGAGCCTGACTGAGCTGGCAAGCGACGTTTCAGCCGGACGGGTGACTGAGATCACCGTGACGAATGACGAAGTCGAAGCGGTCTATGCGGACAAGTCAAAGAAGGAGACGAAGAAGGAGGCGCAGAGCTCTCTTATCGAGACGTTTGCGAACCTCGGCGTCACTCCTGAGCGGATCTCTGCAGTGAAGATCGAGAATGCCGAAGACCGGGGCTTCGGATACTGGGCATTGAACACTCTTCCATTCCTGTTTCCGATACTTATCTTCTTCTTTATGATCTGGTTCCTTACGCGACAGGCGAGAGGGGCGGGGGTGCAGGCACTCAGCTTCGGACAGTCACGGGCGCGAATGTCTCATCCTGAAGACAATAAGTCCAAGATCACATTCAAGGATGTCGCCGGTGCCAAAGAGGCAAAGCAGGAACTTGCCGAAATCGTAGACTTCCTCAAGAATCCCAAGAAGTTCTTGGACATCGGCGCGCGCATTCCAAAGGGAATCCTCCTGATGGGCGCGCCGGGAACCGGAAAGACTCTTCTTGCTCGAGCGGTAGCTGGCGAAGCGGGTGTGGCATTCTTCTCAATGTCTGGCTCTGAATTTGTCGAGATGTTCGTGGGTGTCGGTGCATCTCGAGTGCGAGACCTCTTCAAGATCGCAAAGGGCGCAGCTCCTGCGATCATCTTCATCGATGAAATCGATGCGGTCGGGCGAATCCGAGGTACGGGCATGGGCGGAGGCAACGATGAACGGGAGCAGACATTGAACCAGATCCTCGTCGAGATGGACGGCTTCGAGCCGAATGAAAAGGTTATCGTCATGGCGGCCACAAACCGACCCGATGTTCTCGACCCTGCACTCCTACGACCGGGACGATTCGACCGACGAGTGACTATCGATCTTCCTGATCGAAATGACCGACTTGCCATCCTCGAAGTTCATGCGAAGAATAAGCCAATGGCTGAGGACGTTCACCTTCCACTCATCGCTGAGCGAACTCCTGGATTCTCAGGTGCGGACTTGTACTCGCTCATGAACGAAGGCGCCATCCTCGCGGCGCGAGAGAACCGAACGAAGATCGGACAGTACGATCTCATCCGGTCTATCGAGAAGGTAATGCTCGGTCCGGAACGAAAGAGCCATATTCTCTCAAAGAGAGAGAAGGAGCTCACTGCATATCATGAAGCCGGTCATGCCATTCTTGCATCTGTGCTTGAGTTCGCAGATCCTGTACATAAGGTATCTATCATTTCGCGAGGACGAGCAGCGGGCTATACGCTCAAGCTTCCTCTCGAAGACCGAAAGCTTCAGTCAAAGAAAGAGTTCCTCGATGATATCGTCGTTTCGCTCGGCGGGTATGTCGTGGAGAAAAATGTCTTCGGCGATCTCACGACAGGCTCATCAAATGATCTTCAGGTCGCAACGGCTCTCGCGCGAGATATGGTCACGAAGTACGGTATGTCAGACAAGATCGGCCCTGTCGCTCTCGAAGCGACTGGTGGCCGAGCAATGTTCGGCAACAATGTGGGGGACAAGGACTACTCTGATGCAGTCGGACTCTCTATCGACACTGAAGTTTCGAAGATCATGAATGAGTCATACGAACGGGCGCTTCAGATCATCAATGATAAGAAGGGTGCATTGGATGCCATTGCGAAGGCGCTTGTGGAAGCTGAAACTCTCGAACAGGATGCATACGAAAAGATACTCGTCGCTCACGGAATCGAACTCAAGAAAAAGGACGTGATTGTTGCATAAGCTGCCGCTGTGGAGGGGTCGGGACAGTCCGATTTTCAGGGCAGTCAGGGCGATTGTTTGAAATAGAAAAAACCAGGCAATGTGCTATATTGTCTGGCATGCGAGCATAGCTCAGCGGTAGAGCAGTCGTCTTATACACGACCGGTCCATGGTTCGATCCCATGTGCTCGCACACTATGAACAAGCCAAACGAAACTCTCAGGCTGGTGAAGCATTTTACCCCGGTTCAGGCTGTAGGGGTTGATGGCGTAGAAAAGGAGGAAGTTCAGGAGACGCTCATCCTGACGAGCGAAAAAATATCGGCTGCAGGCCGCACGCCTGAAAAGATAGTCGTATTCATTCACGGCTTCAATAAGTTCGGGGCATGGGAAAATATTCATTCGGGCAATCGTCTTGTGGAAAATGGATACATGGCAGCACTTCCTTCTCAGATGGGATTCGGCGGATCGGAAGGCGAGCGTGACTATTGCGGGCCTAAGACCGTGCGAGCCATCGTTGATTCCGTTCAGATGATCGCGAACGAGCACGGTCTGACTTCAGACGACATCGTCATTTGGGGCGTATCAAGAGGGGCAATCATCACATCCCTTATCGCGACAAAGTATCCGGATCTTGCAGCGGGCTATATCTGCCAAGCGGGTGCCTATGACTTTCTGAAGAATCACAACGATCCGGCTCGGCCGCAGGACATGAAAGAGAATGTCATAAAAGAAACCAATGGAGACGTCGAGGGCGCCGCACGAGATCGATCAGCAATTTTCGATGTCGAGAGAATTACAAAGCCGCTCCTTGTCCTCCATGGTGACGCTGACGATATGATAAATGTTGAGCAGGCATATCTGTTCGAAGCCGCGCTCAAGGTTGCAGGCAAAACATATGAGATGCACATCGTTCCGGGCGGCACGCATCATATCAGCCGGCAAGTGTCTCAAATTGGACTTGATTTCGTGAAAAGAACTTTAAAATAGTCGGGCCGATTCACGGTGATTTATCGGGAGGCCACAAGCTCCAATTGTAGGCATGTTCATCTGCGCGAAACATCCCCTCGGAATCCAGTACGACATGTCTTTTCTCAGATATAAACTTGATGTGAATTCTGAATCCGAATATGTTGGCAGCTTTTACGATGAGGCCGAGTGTTGGAAGTCCTTTTCCTCTTTCGAGCCGGGAAATGCCAGATTGCTTTGTTCCAAGGATTTTTGCCAGATCTGCCTGTGTCAAGACTTCTATCACGCGTATGTATTCAATGATTCTGCCTAGGCCGGCAGCAAGTTCTGCGTTCATATCATGATGATCGGTGGAATTCTTTTGCATTTTTTGTACCAACATAACAATATTGTTATGTACGGATCATAAAATTCCCCTGAACTCGTGGGGCCCTCTTCTTTAGTAGGTGCCGGGTTGGGAGATAAATCGACTAGGCTAATGTCGTGATTATTCAAAATGGATATCTTTCTTCGCCTCGAGCGCTTGTGAGAGGAGAGGGAATCCTGCAGCAAGTTTTTCTACTGTCGGATGTTCCTCGATGATGGCCTTCGCTTCTTTTCGCGCCGCTTCTACCATTTTTATATTCTTGATGGCTTCCATTGCCAAGTCCGAGATGCCCCATTGCTTGCTTCCGTAGAGTTCGCCGACTCCTCGCTGTGCCATGTCGAGCTCCGAAAGCTCGAAGCCGTTCTTTGCGGTTACGAGCGCCTTCAATCTGTCGGCGGTCTTGTCGCTTTGCTTCGGTGCCGCGGCCCTTGCGCCCTGACCGACTTTTCCTGACTTTGCCTGGGCGCTTTCGCTCGTGAATACGTAGCAGTATGGCTGATGATTTCCTCGAATGACTCTTCCACGGAGCTGGTGGAGCTGTGAGAGACCGAACCGTTCACCGCCCTCGATGACGATGATCGAGGCGTTCGGAACATTCACTCCTACTTCGACTACGGAAGTCGAGACAAGAATGTCGATCTCATGCCGCGAGAATCGGTCCATGACCTTGTCCTTTTCTGCAGGCTTCATCTTACTGTGCATGATGTCGATTCTGTACTCGGGGAATACGTCGCTCTGAAGTCGCTTTGCTTCTGCTTTCACGGACTTTGCTGCCAAAGTTTGTTCCTTGTCCGGGTCAGGTTCAGCGATTCGCGGGCAGATGACGTATGCCTGTCTGCCGGCCTGAAGTTCGGTCCTGATCTTTTCGTATACATTGTCTCTGTGCGCGGGCACGACAATCTCGGTGATGACTTTCTTTCGTCCGCTCGGCATCTGGTCCAGAAGCGAGAGGTCGAGGTCTCCGTACAAGGTGAGCGCAAGCGTTCGGGGGATAGGGGTAGCTGTCATCGAAAGAAGATGCGGCATTTGTGCCTGCTTCTTCGTAAGTCTCTGCCTCTGCGCCGTTCCGAATCGGTGCTGCTCATCGATGATGACATATGCGAGATGCTTAAATGCGACCGACTTCTGGATGAGGGCGTGCGTTCCAATGACGATGGCGATCTCGCCATTCGCTACCCATTTCTGAAACTGAGAGCGTGAAATATCCGTCCATCCTCCTGGATTGAGTTTTGACGGAAACTTTCTGCAGCCATTTCCCGTGATGAGTCCGATGGAGATGGGCATATGCCTGAAGTACTGGATGAATGATTCGAAGTGCTGCTTCGCAAGGATTTCGGTCGGGGCCATGTACCCGACCTGAAGCGTTCCGAAGTTCTGGCCTTTGGGTCGAGAAGTCACCGCCGCATACGCAGTTGAAGCCGCGACAGCTGTCTTTCCGGAGCCTACGTCTCCTTCAAGGAGTCGCGACATCGGATACCCCTTTGCAAAGTCGGCGAGCACATCCTCGATGGACTTGTGCTGTGACTCTGTCAGAGGGAAAGGGAACCGTGAGGTGAACTCCTCGACGGTCTTCTTGCTGCCGGTAACCTTGCCATTCTCATCGACGGATTTTGTCTCAATGATGAATGCCTTCTCTCGCGAGTGAATCGCTCGCTGCTGCTCGTTCTTGAGCTGTATGAAAAATATTTCCTCGAAGGCGAATCGCTTTCGGGCAACGACCGAGTCCGCTTCTTTTTTAGGAGAATGAATCCAGATAAGGGAAGTGGTCAGGGAAGGGAGGCTGTACCGTTCTCGAATCTCTTCCGGGATCGGATCGACGATGCCGCTGAAATCCTCGCTAGAAAAAAGCTTCTGGAGCGCGTGGTAGAGCCATCGGGAGGTTATGCCTTTGCTTTCGCCATATACGGGAATCATGGCACCGACCGATGCGCCGTCTTCGCCTTGTTCTGCAAAAAGGCTGTTGCCGATGGTGCCGGGAACGCTGCTCACGGGCTCGATTTCAGGATTGAGCATGCTGATGACTCCGTTTCGCTCGCTCACTTTTCCGTGAAGCTTAACGAGGCTGTCGTTCTGGATCAGCTTTGCAATGTAGGGCTGATGAAACCAGATCACCTTTACGGATGAGGTTTCGTCGAAGACTGTGCCTTCTGCTTTCGGCATCTTTCCGCGGAATGACTTTCCGGTCTTCAGGTTCTTGATCCTTCCATATACCGTGACCTGGTCACCGGCAACAAGATCGACGATCAGTTTTGAAGACGTGATGCTGTCGTATCTTTTTGGAAAATAATAAAGAAGGTCGCGGACAGTCTTGATGCGCAGCGTCGCAAGTGCTTTTGCCTGGGATTCCTGAAGCCTGAACAGGGACTTAACGGGTTGGGATAAAAAGATGCTGGTCATGGTCTTTCTCGCTGTTTACCTTCTTCTTTCCATTGTCTCCATGAACCTGGTCGTGTGAGCCGTCGTATGTAAGCGTGCTTACCTTTGTCTGTGTGAGAACTCGAACTCGCGGATAGTATCTGAGGGTGAGGGCGAGTGAGATGGAGAAGAGCGGCGCCAGCTGGAAAATGAGTCCGACGTTCTGAATGTTAGAAAGGCCAAAGAGGGCGATGATGACCGTCAGGCTTGCAGTAGCTGAGAACCGGTATTTTCGAGAGAAAAGCCAGACAATATACACCAGTGCTCCAAGGCCGGTGAATGCCGAAAGAAAAGCCTCGCTCAGATTCTGCGAGATGAAGCTGGGCCATCGCTCGACGACCATCGCTGGCACGACAAATGATGCTAGAGCTGCGTAGAGAAGCGATACCGAGAGGCCTATTTTGATAATAAGGCTGACCAAGGATGTTCGAAGCATATATGCGTTTTAGAATCTAAGTATAGCATTTTGAGGCTTTTATGGCTAAGAATGGCCGTTGCTGGGATTCATCATTTCCATCAGAGGCTTTTACTGAGCCGTATTCCAGCTTTTGCTATTTTTGTCCCTTGTTTCCGTTATGAAGCCTTCCCGAACCAGTGCATCGAGATTTTTCTCAATGTCAGAATCGGTCTTTGCGGATAGGATTCTATTGGCCTGCTTGAGCTTGCCGAGGCTTACGGGACCCTTTCCGGCAGCGCAGAGCTGAAGAACGGTCTTGAGGATGTTTGACCTGATCTGTCTGTTAGATCCTTCGAACTTTGATTGCTTTGCATAATGCCTGCTCTGCTTGTGAACGTCCGTCTTCTTCCTGCCAAGCTTCGCCTTAAGCATGGATCCGTAGTCGTACAGAGCGTAATACCACTCCCGCGGTCGCTCATGGTCCACGGTTTTTTCGATCAGGTCGAGGATCATCGTATCCGAAACAGATGAAGCTTCCTTGAAGAAATGGTAAAGATAGACGGCGCGGATATTTGTCTCGATAAAGACAGAGGGCTTATTGAATGAAAATGCTCCAATGGCTCCAGCGGTTGACTGGCCTATGCCGGGAAGAGAAATGAGGGTTTCCTTGTCTTGGGGGAATGCGCCACCATATTTTTCGATAACTTCTTCGCATGCCCTCTTAAGCTGGAGTGCGCGTCTATTGTATCCGAGCCCTTGCCAAAGCGTGAGGACATCGGCAACGGGCGCTTTGGCAAGGGCGTCAGCTGTTGGGAATCGTTTCGTGAATGCATCGTACTTCGGGATGACGCGCGCGACCTGCGTCTGCTGGAGCATCATCTCCGATACAAAAATAAGATACGGATCATGCGTATGTCTCCAGGGCAGGTCGCGCGCGTACCCGTCGTAATATCCCCATACGGTTTTCTTGAATGTCTCGATATCGGCAGAAGAAGGTTTCATTTAATTTATATTTTCTTAAGCCAGGTCAGCGTATGCTGAAAGACGCGTTCCTTGTTCATATCGAGATGGCCCGCATGTCCGTTTCCTGGAATGACTTGGAGTTGCTTCGAAACAGTGAGTGCGTCAAAAAGTATCTGTGCCGTTTCAGGCGGATCGATCCGGTCTTCTCCTCCCCAAAGCACGAGGGTCGGAATGCGTATTCTCGGCACGCATTTGATGGCGTCAGTGAAGAACGCCTCCGAACCTCCAGGGAGAGGAAATGACCTAAGTGCGGCATTGAATCGCTCATCTTGTTCTATCTGCTTGTTCAGCTCTTGGCTGGCCGCGAGCTTGGATTTGCCGGAAAAAAACTCAAGTGCCTTCAGGTTCAGCTTGAGGTCGGTTCCCGTAATTGATTTTTTGATCCTTGCAAAAAGTACCGCTGTCTTCATGAGCAGTCGCTCAGTCGGATTGAAAAGATCCCTGACCGTTGCATCGAGGAGTATCAGCGATTTCATTTTCTGATCCTGTGCGCTTGCTGCAAATTCGACCAGAGCGGTCCCTCCGGATGAGAATCCGAAGCCGTGGATATCATCCGGATTGATGGTTGGCTGGCTTAGGAGAAAATCAATTGCAGCTGAAATGTCCGCGGTCCATTCGCTCATCCTCACTGCGAATCGGTCTCCTTCGCTTTCCCCATGTCCGTGCATGTCGATGCAGAGCGATGCGATTCCGTTCGCAGACAGGAATTCCGCGAGCTCGTAAAAGTTTTCCTTGAAGTCCCCGGCTCCATGACAGACGAGCAGGGCAGGGGAGGTGGAAGCTGCGGGTGATTCGGGAACAAACAGTGTCCCTGCAATCCTGGCTTCTTTTGAATTGAAAAATAGGGATGTCTGAGGCATGTGAGTGTATTATTAATTCGAGTTCGCCGCTTCCGGGGCGTGCTCGATCTTTGCGGTGACGATTCCTCCGTCAGATTTGTATTTTCCGCCGATGGGTCGGCCTGGTTCGATTCTCTGGATATCGGTGACCGATCCGGAATCCATGAGTCCCTGCAGGACATGCTCGCGCTCATCGTCAACCAGTCGGTCGACCTTGTGGCTGATCTTGAATGTGAGCTCTGCGAATCCGAAACCTATATCCTTTGTTGCCGCACCTACCCACATGAGCGGCTCGTTCTCGCTCACTTCCTGAGTGCTTGTCCAATACCTCATGTCGTTCAGGTCCGCAAGAAGTTCAGACGTGCTTTGAGGCTTTGCTTTCGCTGCCCAGAATCTTATGTGATGTCGGTGTCGAGGGCTGTTCCCGATCGGCTCCTGGAATCCGATGTCTTGGATTTTTCCAAACAGATACAGCGGACTGAATGGTGCCTTGGGGTAAGGCATGTTTCTTGCGAATGCTTTTGCCATTTTCCATGATGACTTTGCATTAAGCCTGTCCGCTTCGCTCCATCCCATGCCCTCGAATGTTTTCTCCAGGCTTGCCTTTGTTCCGAACAGGATGATGTTCACGGGATCCGCACTCAGTCCGTCCGGCGTTCTACTGTAGCGTGGAATTCTGCCGCTTCTGAAAATGACCGTGCCTGCATGGATGGCCTTGGGCAGGAATACATATGCTGATACGAAATACGTGGCAATGATTGCGGTGAATGTCGGAAGTCTCTGGTCCAGTCGGTCAAAAATCTGCGTCGCCACAAACCAGGCTGTTGCGGCAACTGCCAGGGCTATCAGGAGGCTTCGGAAGAATCTGAGGACGAGCTTCATGTTGCTTTATATGGTAGCACGGTAATCGTTGACATGCTGCTTGAAGTCAGTTACTGTATCGCCCGGCAGATTGTTGTAAACGAATGCAAATTGATCATTATGAGCGACCTTAAGAAAGTTGGAGAAACCAAGAATTTTGGGCTGTGGAAACGCGTATTCTCGGAAGTAAAAGAAAAGTCCAAAGGAGCGTTTGACCTGGATGAGACCTGGGGAGTGGTTAGTGATCTTGGCGCAGGTGACCAAGATGGAATGGACATCAAAGGGGTTTTTGAAAAGAATGGAAAAAAAGTGACGATTCAAGTGGAGTGGATTCCGACTCAGGACGCAATCACCAAGGTCGAGTTCTCCTGAACTTGTATCTAATGGATACACAACCCGCAGGGCATGCCCTGCGGGTTTCTATTATCTTGACCAGAGGTATCCGTGAAAGTTGGTATTTTGGTATAATTTGTCCATGCAAGAAAACAACGAATTTGAGATGATCACGATCGAAAAGGTCGTGAAGGTTTCGCCTGAAAAGGCCTGGGATACGTGGACCAAGCCGGAGCATATCGTCAACTGGAATACTGCAACCGACGGATGGACGACTCCGTTTGCCGAGAATGACCTCAAGGTCGGAGGCATTTTCAGGACGGCGTTCGGGTCTCCAGACGGCAAGAATGATTTCGTGTTCAGCGGAGTCTATACGCGGATCGAAGAAGGATTCATGATCGGTTATACGATGGAGGACGGGAGGACTGCGGTGGTCACATTCGAAGAGGTTGAGGGCGGCACAAAGATCACCGAGACATTCGCGGCTGAAAAGATGAACAGCATCGAGATGCAGAGGGAAGGGTGGCAGTCTATCCTTGAGAACTTCGCAAAGTATGCCGAAGGGCTCAAATAGTTTTGCGTCACTGAGATTTTTTTAACCAAAAAGGCCGGCGGCATTCTAATGCCGCCGGCCTTTTTCCATGTTGATCAGTGCCTGTTTGATTACTTGGGAAGAGTCAGGCTCCTTGCGACCGAAGCGGCAAAGTCATCCGCATTGAACAATTTTTGCTCGGCCTGGCATCGTGTGGCCTGAGGCTCATCGTAGTTCAGGCATTGCACGGATCTTGCCGTGAACGAGATCTCTACGGTTTTTTTGTCCTTTTCGAATACGTATGAGTACGTCGTATAGGTGCTTCCCGCTGCGCCTTCGCTTAGGGTTGTCACGCAGTGCTCTGTTCCCTCGATTATCCTTTTCTCAGTCCTTCCCGATGGTCCCGTCTGGCTGCCTTCATCCGCACAGGAGTATGACGTATCGAGTACTCGTACTTGCGGAGGCCAGTCGGTTGCCGTGACGTACTGAGTGCCAAAGCTTTCTGGATAATTAAAAGAAATACCAGAGGGCGTGTTTCGTGTCGGAATCAGCCCTCCCGGTGCCTTTGTGATTTCTTGCGAGACGGTCGGTGCCTGTGCCTCGTTATGGCGCGTGGCATAGGCGGCGATGATTACAAGAAGCACCACCGCGATCACTGTCAGGATATTCTTTGCTTTCTTTTGCATATTTTCGCGCGTTACGTTTGCTAGTAAATGTGGCAGGTTCGATTCTGGTCCCCGCGCCAACGGTGCCTAGTCTACCTTCACGATATCCTGGCTTCCTCGCTTGATATTCCATGTTCCCGGAGATGCATCATGATGCATGGCGATGCCGGGAACTGTCTTGAGGATGGCATCGGCCATCCTCTGTGCCTCGATTCGGAGGGTGGGA